>NZ_CP043051.1:2965000-3162682 GCF_008121495.1 Mediterraneibacter gnavus ATCC 29149
TTAGGGTCAAAAGTATTATCAGTTAATTTTTTTATAATTGTATCTGACGATTGAAGTGTGTATACGACTGTATTTTCTACGTCTTTTCTTTTTGACAAAACAAAACGTTTTGTGTCAGATCTAATCTCTTGTTTATCACTAATTGTGACAGAATATTTAGCTGTAATATCAACATATCCAGTATCAGTTGTCATATTTGTTACAGTGTATGTAAATGTCTTTGGGTTCCAATTTCCGGTTACGCCTTGTGACGGCAACTGTGTAAACGTACAATTTTCAGTTACAAGTTCTGAACCAAAAACAGCAGAAACAGTTGTTTCGCATCCACTATAATTTCCATTTTCTCCGGTTGAATCTGTTGGTATAATATGATTATCGTTTGTAAGTGAAATAGTAAAGGAAGCATTTTTTTTTAATTCTTCGCTAAGTCCTTTTTTGGTGATGTAGTTCTTTTCTACTGTCTGTTGAAATCCTTCTGTTGATTGTTTAAACGCAGAAAATTCTTGACTTAATGTCTGTACTGTACTTCCATCTGCTTTTTTGTCAAGCGTAGATTGTACTTTACTTACTTCTGTATTTATACCTTCCAAATCAATTTGTACATTATTTACCTTATCGGTTATTCCTGTTATTATTTCTCCATTTTCGCCAATATATTGATTGAATTTTGTCTGGTCAACCTTCGCACTAATCTTTTTATTTAAATTATCGACCTCTAATCCAATCTTTGTAATAATTGTTTCTTCCAATGAAGAGACATCGTTTTTTACATCTTCTGGAGCAGGTTTCCAATCCGTAACAATTGTTCCACGCTCAATTTGAAGATTTTTGAACATATAATATGTATTCGGTTTGGAATCCATATCAGTGAGATACAATACTTGTTGTCGAGTACTAAGAAGAGTTTTCTTCGTTCTTACCTGAAAAATACATTGTTTCCATTCGTCTTTCACAATCTCATTTTTGATTGCAGTATATGTTTCTCCAATATCATTGGTATTCTTTACGCTATTTTCGTCGCATAGATATGCATTAATAGAAGTAGTAACGTTAGATTTTACATCAAAAGAAATCATATAATCTTCATCAGGTTTGTATTTTTCAGGCATAATCTTGCTATATAAAATATAAGACCATCCGCTTTGAGCTAAAGACCCTCGCGTTAGTTTTGCACAATTTATTTTATTTGAAGATTCGGCAGAAGTAGTATAATCGCCAACTTCCATATTCCATCGCCAATTTTTATCTCCCCTGTTTGTTTCTTCTACAAGATTTACTCCTCCAGAATTTGTATTGCTTCCGTCATTCAAGACAGTAACAGTCTGATAATCCAATTTATTAGTAATACTTCCACTTGCACATAAAGTACATTTAATTGCAGCATCGTCTTTTTGTACTTTATATATGGAGATTGCTTCATCTTTTGAAGAGGTATATACTGTTTCAAACGTTGTTCCATTTATGCTTCTTTCTATGATAAAACGACCCGAATATTCATTTGTAGCCGCCGCATTTCCATCTTTATAAAAACCAGAAAATGTAACAGCTTCTGGTGAAAACTTATCACCAGAAAGCTTCTTAACAATTAAAGTAGATGGTTGTAACATATATACTCGCGCAGAACCATTAGCCCCATCTTTCGTTTTTGTCCAAGAGAATTGTTTTACAACAGACTGTCCTTTTAGCGTAAATGTTAGATTAATAACACCGTTCAAAATATCGGCTCCACCAAGAGTTGCATTTTTAGCAACATTTAAAATAACTTTTCCGTCCTTCTCAGGGGTTGCATTTTCAACGGTATGAGATATTCCGGATGGCAATTCACCAACTGTAACCTCACACGCAATTTTTGTAAAGCCTTCATATCCAGTGAAAGGTATTTCAAGCAGCATTTGTTTGCTTACAAGTCCTGCATTCGTACATGGGATCGACTGTGATTCATTCGCAACTACTACATTTAATGCGGGTGCTCCGGGCTTTCCTTGTTCGCCATCATTCACAACAGTTAGTGTAATTTGTCCATATGCTTTCATATTTCACCATCCTTATATTAAAATAGGAGAGTAGTGCTTCCTACTCTCCGTGAATGACAATTTTATGTTGTTAAAGAAATTTCTGCCTCGCAATTAATCACCAGATTCTTATTTACAAGTTCTCTATCGACAAAAATAACTTTTCCTGTTTTCCATTCTTTGTCTGTGTCAAGCTCGACTCCATTTTGCCGTCTGTAATACTTATAAACTCCAGTTGGTAAATCACTTTCTGCAGCATCAGCCCATGCGGATCCATTATATTTCTTGAGAACAACTTCTTTTTTTACCTTATCAATATGATAATAGAAGTCTCCTGTATGAGGAGACTTTGGAGCTTCTGTAGAGAATGTAGTTGATTTAATTGGATCAATTTCTTCTCCATTTAAATATGCTAAAGTATACACCGCTCCAAAAGTTGTTTCATTTGTAAGTTGTGTACCTACAGAACACAACACTTGCAAATCAAGCGGATCATTTTTATCGGTCACAGTCCAATATGCAATATATTCTTTCCCGCCATATGTCGCTGTACATTTAAATGAAGCGAGAGAATCTACCATCACTGGAGTAACTGTTAATTTACTTGTTGTCTGCCCCTCAATAATTTCGTAATTTCCACTTTTGAATTTTGCCCACTTATATGTAATGCCTGAAGCGATAATTGTACTTCCGTCAGAAAGTTGAGTTTCTAATACGACATTATTACCACCATTTACGATTACATCACCTTGCGGAGCATAAATCTGTAACAGTACCGCATTCGTTGCTTGAATACTCTTTGTCCAACCAAATTTTTTAACAACAGAAACACCACCTACAGTGAAAGTAAGAGAGAATGTTCCTGATAAATCAGAAGCAGAACCGAGGTTATTTCCTGCAGGAACATTTATAATCAGCAATCCATCATTAGATGTTGTACCGGCTGTGTTTGTTTTTACAGTAACTCCAGATGGTAAAGTTCCAGGAGTGCATGTTACTGCAGCTCTGCTTAATCCCTTATATGCATAAAATGGGATATTGATATCTCTTGAAATCTTAACAGTACCATTTGCATTACATGGGATGACCTCTGCTTCATTACCCATAATTACAGAAATAGAATCTTCACCCGGTTTACCATTTCCACCATCAGTACCGTCTCTTGTAACCATTACAGTCTGTGAGTCCAATTTTGTTGTAGTTCCACCTGACGCATACAACTCACATTTAATTGCTCTTACAGTTGTGTTGGACGGTGTGTATACTTTACTAGGCTCATCTGTTGAGGATGTATATTTAGCTGTTCCGAAATTTAAACCATCCGTTGATTCTAAAATAACAAATCTACCATTATATACGGTTTGTGTTGTTGCTGCTCCAACTTGCTTCATTCCTGAAAATGTTACATTAGCTGGTGCAAATACATTATTCTTTCCAAGATTCATAGAAAGTGTAGATGCTTCAACAGAATAAATAACCGCATCAGACCCATCAACACCGGCACGCTGTTTAATTAATGAAAATCTCTTTTTCAAAGTTGTTGCTTTTGACACACATGAAAATTCAACATGACCAACATCAATATTATTATCCATTTTTGTTACCGTGTATTTATTGCCTACAAACGTACCTGTAATTCCTTCACTTGGAACTGCACTGATAGTCCATTTAGATGTTACATCAACACCACCTTCAAATACGCCTACAGTTGTTTCTGCTCCTTTATAACCAGTGTCTGGATTAACAGCACCACTTGAATTACAAGGAAGGGTATGACTTTCGTTACTTAATACAACTGCTACGGTACTGTTTCCGGCAGCACCATCTCTGATTTTTGTGATTGTATGTAAGTCATATACAGATGAATCATTTGTTACCAACTTAATTACTGCCACATCATTATTAAATAAAATATTTTCCGATGCTTTAATATTGATAGTAGCTCCGTTAATGGATGGATTGTTTGTCGTTGGCATTGCAACAAATGAACCATTTGCATTTTTATATTGCCACTGTGAAATATTTACGTTTGTACAAGTAGCAGTTAACACAATAGTATCAACACCTACTAAAGTCTGATTTGAATTATATAAAAATACAGACTCTCCAGAAACTGAACAATATTTTGCCTCAGTTGCTTGCTTAGACAGTGAAAAAGTCATCTGAGCCTGTGTCTCTAATGTTACATTGGTGCTTGGGTCTGTATACTGTACATTTGCAATATATGTAAGGATTCCGCTTTGAATTGTCCCAAGAAAATTCTGTGAAACTGTAAGAACTCCATCTTTTACAGTTTCTCCTGTTTTTAAATCCGTTGGAGCAGATGATCCCTCTTGTCTTTTCCATGTTACAGTAAGACCTGTTTTTGGCAGTGTAAGCTGTTGATCATTAAAATACATAATTGGTGTAAGAACCAAATTTGTTTTACTCCAATCTGGAGTATATACAGTCGTAGCTTCATTCGGATTTTCGATGACAGTCTGTGGTAAGCTACTTGTGATATACAAGCTAATTCGACCAACATCTGTACCCTTTTTAATATAATCAACAGAAGCAGTTCTGTCTGCAGGGGCTTCTTGGTCTCCTCTTACATAATCTACCTTTGCAGTCTGGTCTTCAACCTTAATATCACCAGTAACCAGAGTATCAGATACATTTCCATCAGGAACAATTTTTGCTTTTATTTCAGGCGTCATAGAAGACAAACTTTGCTCCAATGACTCCATTGATCCTGTATCAACTTTTACATCTGGTGTAATTTCAAGTGAACCATCTTCTGATTTTCCTTGCAATTCTGAGAATAATTCTTGAGCCTTAGCCTTTGCAGCATCAAGTTGGTTAGTATCTACTTGAATTCCAAAATCTTGTTGCATCTCTAATGAATTAACGATGTTTAATTGTTCTTGGAATTCTTGCAACTTAGAAACCGTATCAGCAGTAGCTTCATCAAGTCCAGTCGTGTCAATTGTCATAATTGCCGGCTGACTCACCATAATCTTTTGCTGAATAAGGGTTTGTAAAATTGTAACGGCTTCCTGAGCACCTTCAATATTTAGGTCGATTTGTCCATCTGCATTTTTAAACTGATCAAGATTTGTTTTTGCTCTTTCAATCTGAGAATCTAAATCTGCCAAATCAGTGCTGTCAAAATTAAAATTCAAATCCAAACTCTGATTTCCAGCATTCTTTAATTCTTCAAGTTTACCTTTAGCTTCGTCAGCTTTTGATTTCATTTCATCAATAGAAGCGTTAAAATCTTCTGAACCGTCAATTTTACCTATTTTTATGCTATCATCATATTCTGATGCAGCTCTTAAAATAGATTGAATTGCTTCTTCACTAAGATGGAATTTATCAGCTAAAATTTTATCTGAACCGGTTTGGAATTCCATAGTTCCGTCTTCAAGTGTTTTGACAATCCCTTTTGACATTAATTCTGCATCATTTTGCATATCAGCCATGAAATTATCAATACCCTGTTTATTCCCGGTAAAGTATCTTTCTCTTGCATTAGCAGCATTTTCATAAGCAGCAACAAGTTTTCCCATTGGTGCAGTAGACAAATCTTCATTGGAGAAGTAGTCGGCAATTGCACGAAATTCTTCTGTATTATATCTACCTTCTTTGTATAACGCATCGCCCCTTGTTTTCATAGTTTCAGAGACGTTTCTATACATATCTCCATCTTCACCAGATGATTGTACATTTATCCATTGCTGATATGCAGAAGTGACTCCGTCATATGCAGCTGACAACAATTGAACTTGCTCCAACTGTTGTTGTAATGAATCCACGGTTGCTTGTGCGGACGCAACCTCAGATTCACTTCCAGAATTCTTTGCATTTGCTAATTTGTTGGTAGCCACTGCTAATTGATCTGTAAGATTCTTTTCGTCTTCGAGCCATTTAGACTTGTTCAAAGCTTCTTCTTGAGCCTGTAATTGTCTAAGAGCTTCTCTGTTAATATGTACACCATTTGCTGTTCTTTCGAATAGAGTAGATGGATCATATCCTTCTAAATCTGAATAAGCTGCTTGAAGATTTGCGATGTCTCCAGTTAACTGTACAACACCAGTTTCTTCGTCTACTTCATAAGATACGCTTAGTCCTTTTCCAGAATAACTATTTGCAAGAGCAGCATTTAATGTATCAATTAAAGCAATCGCATCTCCAACTTCTGATGTAAATGTACCAAGATTGAATGTCATCGGATTCTCAGATTCTTCTTTCATGACTTCGATCTTATCCATTACATCTTGCCATGTTCCGTCGAAATCCTCATCTTCGATAGCAATTTGGTATGCTAATTCTCGGTCTTCTCCACTTAAATTATCAATTTCTTTTTCTACATCCTTAAACTGCTCTTTTAATGCATTGGCATCTTCAGTTGCAGAATCAATCGCAGATTTAAAGAATCTATTTTTCCATTCGTCTCTAGTTGTCTTGCTGTCAGAAACATCTTTTAAAGCAGAATCAATAGCTTTGTTATATTCTGCAATAGACATTTTTGATGAGTCTAAACTAAGTGCTTTCGTCAAAGCTTCTTGCGCTGGCTTTTCAAGACTATTTAATGGTGAAACTAATTCATCCAAAAGCATCTGATCGGCATCTCCGCCGTATTCTTTATAAAGTTTTTTCCAATCTAAATTCTGTAAATTACTTTCTACTGCATTAAGTAATTCAACAGGCATATCAGAAATAGCAGCAGATGTTTCAAGATAAGGTTTTACTGTGCTTTCAGCAAAACTATTCCAGACTTCTTTTTGCTTTTGTTCTTGTGCTTTAATATTGGATTGTATTTCACCTTTTTTTGCTGCAATCTCATCTTCTCCAGCTAAAACTCTAGCCTCAATCATATCAGTTGCTTCATTAAGTTTGTTCTCATCTACTACAGGATCAATTGTAAATTCGATTCTGTCAATAGTGTGACCATCCAAAGATACGTCAGACCGTCTGACACGACCCAATTCTTTCCCGACATATGCTCCAAGTGCCTTTTCCATCTTGTCTGCGTCGGTTTTAGACATATCCTTGAAGATAAGATGTCCATTTTTAAGCTGTTCTTTTATTTCTTTTCGACTTAAAGAAATTTGAGAAGAAGATTCTTTTAATTGTTTTTCTTGACCTTTTAAAGACTTAATTTCATCTTCAATATTGTCTGCTTCTTCAAAAGCACCTCTAAATGTATCTCTTGATTTATCAACAATATCATTATGAGCCAACGTCATCTGTGTTTTTTGCAGTTTTTCCATTTTGTCAGCGGCAACAGACGCATTGTCACCTAAATTTAAAATAGAATTTCCGGCTGCATCACTACCAGATACAAGTGATGGGAATGATTCAGCTAATTGATTGCTTATGTCAAGATAGTCCTGGTATTCCTTTTCAGAAAGAGTAAGATTTGTATTATCTGAACTGACACCTTTTCTAAGTTCTGCATATTTTTTAGTTAGTGATTCTACAGCATCACCTGTGGTCTTGATTGAATCTGCATCTTGGGCAAATTTCTTTCCTAGCGTTTTAATCGTATCGACTTTTCCGTTGTAAGTATCAAATACTTCCTTAATTTCCTGTTGAGCCTTTTCCCCATTTTCAATTGCAATCTTATCTGCGTTTATAAGATTATAAATTCCTTTTATTGCAAGACTAAGCCCCTCAGCAATAAGAAAACCACCAAACATATTCAGAGCAGTAGCACCAATTGACTTCAGTGCGGTACCAGCAGTTTTTGCCATTCTACTGAATTTAGAAGAAGTAGTTGTAGCTTTTGTAGATTTTTCAATGAACTCATCCATTGACATAGAACCATCTTTTACAGACTTTGCCATATCAACAACACTAGAATCCACCTCTTTAAATTGAGAAACTATATTATCAATATTTGAATTCTTACCCAGCTTATTGAATTCTTTTGCAAAATCCAATGTATCTTGATTAAATTTAGGTTTTGTTTTCTTTTTAAAATTGTCAAAAATAGATGTGAATTTATCCGCATCAGAGTCGTAGTTTACAATCGTCTATTGTTCTGATAAACTATATATAAATAACTTGCAATTAAAAATATATAGGGGGATAAATATGGTTAATCATTTAAAAATATGTCCAACATGCAAAAAAGAAAAAATACAAGATGGAATTTATAGAAATGGTTATGTGTATTTCTATGAAGACACTGCTACAGAATGCCCATATGGTCATCCAATAATCATGACATCAATGCCGGATGATGATTTTATTATTCTGTCAAAAATCTCAGATTCCACAGATTTCTATGATGCAATGATAAAACTGCACGATGACGATATCATAGAATATGAATTAAAAATGTCGCAATTCCGGTCACAAGTTCAAGCCAAAGAAGCAGAGGAAGAACGTAAGAAAGCAGAGGAATCTAAACCACGTTGTCCGAAATGTGGATCAACTTCAATCGCAACTGTCAATAAGGGGTATTCACTTCTCACTGGATTCCTTGGTTCCGGCAAGCCTATGAATGTATGTCAGAGCTGTGGACATAAGTGGAAGATATAAGAAGGTGGCTGGGAGAGCAGAAGTTTATTTGTCGATTACTCTCTTCAATAATTTTTCGTGTTCTCTACAAATAGTATCAAGATCAAATTCTGGCGAAACATCATCTGGAAGTTTTCCTACTGTTTTGTCAGAATTAACTTGGTATACATCACCGTTCCAGATAAACTGATTTTCAGAAATGTACAGCCAATCAGATTCAACGGAGCATTTTGGATACGACAGAATAGTCATCGACTCGTCTAATTTTTGTTGCATTTTTATGTCATCAATTTTTAATTTGATTTTATATAAATCTATAACTAATTGTTTTTCGTCATCTGTTAATTTAATAATTTTAACTCACCACCTTTGGAGAAAATTTTATGAAGGTATTAGATATTTTTTCATTATATTTAGAGTATCAAAAAGAATACTCAAGAAGTGATTATCCTAAATTATCGGTAGATAATCTTATATATGTTCATGACGTTGATTTTTTCTTTCAATTTGATTCGTCTAAATTATATGAAAATCAATATGAACTACATGTAAATATGGAAGCATTTACATTGAATGATACATATTTGAAGAGCATATTGTATCATGAATTTACACACATATACGATTCTCTTATGTTTAAAAATAAACAGATAGAAGAATATAAGAACATTATGTCATACTATTCGGAAATACATTCATCGTACATCGAAATGAAAAGTAGGATAAAAGAAATATCGAATTCTATATATGTACAGGATGAAAAGATCGCAATACCAATGGATATGCACATACAGCAAAAATATTTAAATATTAAAAAAGAATGGTCAAATTATATTGAGTATAATCCAGAAACCATCACAGATAAAATAAAATGGCTATGTTATTTTGTTGGACATTATAAATATCTGAAAGATAATTACGATATACCTGAATTTGAAATTGTATCACCATATTCCGAAGAGATATACAACATTATAAATGATTATTCTAATGAAGTGTATGATTTACAAGAACATTTTGATAAAATCATTCAAAAGTCAAAACGTCATAAAGACAGCCAAAATTTTGAGAAACTGCAATCAATTTTTGACGAAGATGCAATAAATCAAAATGCATTATTAAAATTATTCATAAATAAGGAATAATTGTTAAATGCGGATCAACCAACATAACCGCCTGGCAAAAAGGTTACTCAATCCTGACTGGATTCTTAGGAAGTAATAAAACAGTCAATAGATGTTCTAACTGTGGTCATACATGGAAACCGTGAGAGAAGAGTTAGAGATAGAGATGTTTCTATAACATTTCTGTTTCTAACTCACGTATTCTTCGTTTTAAGTCGTCACATGATTTGTGCTGTTTTTCTAACCGGCATTCACATGGATAATCATTTTTTTGAAGACCAAAATTATTTTCGATTTTCCAATAAAAATCTTTATGCATTTGGTTCAATACCTTACGATTGTTTTTGTTTAATGAATATAAGAATATAATCATTCTACATTTTGTAAAATGTAAAAATGCATATATTTTATAATGCAGTAAGTGTAAATTTTTCAATTTTAGATTCACCACCTTTGGAGGATAAATAATGATCACTGAAGAAAATATAATTTATACAACTACTCTTATAAAAGCATATAATTATGAAAAGAACATCTGTAATACAGGAACTGGATTCTTCTGTAAAGATAAAGAAAATTATTATCTTATAAGTAATAAACATATTGTAGACGGATGTACTGAATTCGAATTCAAAGTTCCTATGTATGGAGACGATAAAATAGTAACAACAAAAATAAAAATTGATCCATCAAGTCATTCTCTGTATGATATAGGTGTAATAGGCATAAACGCTGTTATGTCATCAAACTACAAGTACAATATAAAATTTATCGAAATATCTGATTTCTACAATGATCAGCTTTTTAAATGTTCAAATATTGAGAATATTATTATGCTTGGTTATCCACAGGGGATGAAAGGAGATCCCCTTGGTTGTCCTATTATTAAAAGTGGCATAACAGCAACCCCTATATCCAAAAAGTATAATGATCAGGAGATATTCTTGACAGACATTCTGTCATTTCCCGGTTCCAGTGGGTCACCTATATTTATAAAATATAATGATTCCTATATTCTCGTAGGAATTCATTATGCTTCTGCAACAACAATAGACGATGGATCACATATAGGATTAGGGTTTTGCATTAAAGATTCCATATTATATAATTGGATAAAAGGAATCTAAAATTTAAGCGTTGCTGTTTTCTTGGAATCTGTTAAGAATTGAATTAAATTGTCAAGATCTTCTACAGTTACGTTACTTTCATTTAATATCGAAACGATTTTATTTTGTAGATTTAAGTAAGAGCAATTATCAATTTTAAATGAAATGCTCGATGCACGTAGTTCAATGGAATTAAAATCATTTTGATTAGGGCTTTCACATGTTTCCATTTCTTCACCTTCTTTTATAAAATTTTACATACGAAGAAGAGACATCTCAATCGATGTCTCTTGACTAAAAATTATTTCACTTATGAGGGCATAATGCCTCATCTCTCTGATAAGAATAAATCTTATCTCTCTATCGATTGATGACGAATCAGAGCAGTAAATATTACTATTTTTATTAAAAAAAATATAAAACTCATAATGTGGGATTATGCCATCCCAATTTTAAACAGTCATAAACCCACGAACAAATACACATCATATAAGGCAGGTAAAATAATATCATTTGTTACACTGTTGTTTTCCCGTTTTTATTTAATAAAACACAGTCAAATGTTGTTTTATCTCTAGCAATTTCACAATTACATATCAATTCATCAAGAATTAAATTATTTTCAATATTATCATTTTTCATCTCGTTTTTTTCAATTAAAATCATTTCCAATTTATATTCCACCTTTTTAAAGTATCAATTGTTACATTCGGATTTAGATATTTCATAATTTCTAACCCTTTATATTTTACTTCTGTTTCGTCATGAATGTTCCAAAAATGATGTACAATTTCTTCTATATATGCATAAGTTATAATTAAAAAATTATTTGCCTTCCTTAATCTATTCATATGATAAATGATTAATGAAAATGTAGATGCACAACATTTTTCATCTTCTTCGTCAATTATTAATTCGTCACCGCCTAAAAAAACAACACTTGCCTTTTTGATACTTTCTTTGGTTATTCCATCTTTTTTCATGACAACTGCTGCGTATTTTAACACAAGTGCAAAAGCTTTCAATTCATCTATTGACATTTCACAAGTTGATATTAATTCTATTTTGTCTTCAAATATATCTGGTTTTACAATATCGTGTATTGGAACAACATTTCTTACTCCCATATTATTTTTCTCCTATTATTCATCATTAGTATCATTTTCATTATATACTAAGAATGAATAGAAGAGTAGTCTGAACATATGTTTCTATAAAATCAAAACATCCGCCAATATAATAAAAGAGTAGGATTACTCCCTACTCTTTTATATCATCTAATTTCAGCACATACAATTCACATTTTTCGTTATAAGAATCGCCAACTGCTTTTTGTATTTCATTATTGGCTCTTTTAAATCCTAGTGAATTATAAAATTGTATTCCTTGACCATTTTCCGATTCTACAAATACAATGATACCATATATGGCAATAATCTTACTTACTTTTTTTATTTTAGGTATTATATAATCATAAAATAATATTTTCCCTAAACCATTCCCTTGGAAGTCAAAATCTACAGCAATTCTTGCTATTTCCACAACAGGCAACGCCATATATTCGTTTGTATCTATATTAAATGTATGAATTGCATTAGCCTTAATTGTGTAAAATGCTAGTATACAAGTGTATTCGTTGTCCATTAAAATGTATGTGTGTCCTTGCTTTTCTTCTGCATAATCAAATGCATCATCTGATAAGAAAGTATTTAATGGATTGTCTGCACCACAGCAAAAATCACCTACTAACATAAAATGTCTTAATGACTCTTTGCTTAGTAACTCTTCTTTATATTGAAAGTTTTCTGTGTTATCCATTACGTTTACCTTTGAGTATCTCAGCTACTTTAGCATTAGTCTTCTTACGTTGATCGTCTGTAAATGGTTTTAATTTGCTGCTTTTAAAATCATCTACGATTTTAGTAGCCGCTTCCCCTTTTAATAACGGTACAACTGCCATTGAGACTGCCATATGTCTTACCTCCTCTTTTGTATGTATGGATCCTTTTTTACCTAACTTCATATAATCACCCCTTGGTATTTGAAGCAATTATACATCAAAAAAATTAAACAAAATGTCGAAATATAACGTGAGAAATAAATTAGACTATTTTTTGTGTATCTTATTATACATTTTTTATTAAATTTGTTCAACCGCTAGATATAGTGCGGAAAAATAAAAAACACACTAATTATATAAATTTTTCCTATATATAGTTGTTTTCTCTATATTTAAAATATCTCTTGTGTTTTTGGAAAGAAAAAATTATTCTATTTATTTATTTCCACAACATAACAAAAGGACAGGAGATAATCCCCTGTCCTTACATCGTGGTGTTTCGAGCATATTATTTTTAACTCATGTATTATTATACACTCTTTTTGTATTAAGTCAAGTAGAATGTAAACAATTTGTGTCTATTTTTTTATCTCTATTAGAAAACGACGAGAGATACGCCGAGTGGAATACCACTATAATTATCCTGTCCTGTTTTTGCAAGTCAGCAACAGGTTGTGTAGTTTGTATCAATAGAGCAGTAGTGGATACTGTCGTACCTCATATTGACATCCCCAGGCTTTCCCCGGGTGCGGACTGTATGTTGTGTACCATATGATACAATTACGCCTGTATCACGTCATGTCTTGTCAGTCTCTCGCGCCCCATATATGGAACTACACTTCCATGTTTTAGTTATAGTGCGTCGGGACTACCATTTTCGCATTAAATGCTTATTCCTTCACGAACGTATTTCTTCTATAATAAATACGCTTTTATTGCATCGATCCGGCACCTATATAAATAGGCTTACGGCTTCCCCCGATATTCGACAATTTAGAAAATCTATATTTTCAAGGATGGTCATATTACACTACGATATATAATATGAACACTCTCTACGTTAATTGCATGGCGTTATTATGCAACCTTATAGAAAGGGGCATTATAAACTACGATAGTTTTACCCCATCCTGTTTTACTCGCTAATCCTCCACCTAAAACTCCCATAACAGTTTCGAGTGTTCCTGCTTTTGAAACAACTGTGTCGATTATTTTAATTATTCCAGTAAGTCCTTGTAATCCAGAAGTAATCATGTTGGAATTAGCGAAATTCTGAATAAATCCAGTCCAAGTATTTGATAATTTATTTAGAGATCCTTCCCAGTTATTTGCAGATTTTTCTGCTTCTTTTGCAGCACTTCCTGTACCCTCAGAATAATCTACAAGCATTTTTTCATAGTCAGACCATCCAGATAATAAAGCACTTAGTTTGTTCGCTTGGTATTTCTGTCCAATATTTGTAAGAATTTCTGTACGCAGTGGATCTGACTCTTCTAATTGATTAAATACTTTCGCAAGATCCTCCAATACTTCAATTGGATTACGCATTTTTTCTACACCGTTTACAAACTCTGTCTGAGCAACGCCAGCTTTTTTAAACGTTTCTGCAATTTTTGAGTTATTTACATTCTGAACGTTTATCAACAATGATTTGATCGCATTACCAACCTCATTGCCACCTGCTTTTGTTCTGGACTCAATTGTTCCAATCATCGCAGAAAGTTGATTTTCTTGAACCCCCAATTCTGATGCCATTGAAGCTGCTTGAGTTGTGGCTTCTGCCATATCCTGCATGGATACACTGTTGCGGTTTGTGATCATATTTTGTCCATCAAGTAACGCATTAAGTTTTTGAACATTTCCAGAATATTGATATGCGGCATTCGATGCCAAAAGATAACTATTTGCAACATCTGAATTTAAATCACCGGCTGCCTGAGCAAGAATACTTGTTTCAGCCATTTGTTCAGCCTGTTTGCCATAATAGCCAGATCTACTCATTTCTTGGATACCAAGTAGGTAAGCAGAAGAGTTGTTTCTAACTCTAAGATTTAAAAATTCAATTTGCCATGTAATAGGATCTTGCTTTTTCTTTTCCTGCTGCATCTGCCTTTGAGTACGAATATTATGTTTCAGAGTAATACTTTCATCAAAAGCAAGCATTACAGAAGTCCTATTATTCAACATATCAGTATAAGCTTGATCAACTAAATTCCACATCCAATGTCCATCATCTAACCATGAACTTGAAATGTATATATCTTTTGGATCTTCTTTTAGACATTCAATTCCTTCATAAAATGGGTCAATCATAAAAGGAGCCTGTCTAATTGTCTGGAAAGGAGAAATGACACTATCATCAATATTTTTGTCAATCTGACGGAACTCTTCTCGTACAGCATCCGTACTACGAAGACCACGGGCAAATTCATTTGCTGTAAATACTTTAATAGTTGATCCATTGTTAAAATACACTATGGATTCGTTTGCACTATCCTTTATATCCTTTATCTCTTTTCTTAAAGCAGGAGACATGTTCATCAATTCATTCTTTATCTTTTCCGATATGATAAGTTTGCTCTGTCCGCGTGTTGCAGAACCAAGTACGATTTTTGAACCAGGTTTTATAATTGCTTTACAACAAGCGTATAGAGCAATTATAAAAGATTTTGCTGCAGCACGACACGCAACGATACAAACAAGCTGTGAGATGCCCATAAGATATAGAATAAGCTGTTGGTATAAATGTAGCCTAATTCCCAAATAATCCATAGCGAGCCTATGTAGATTTCTTGAGAAAAATGTAGACCATAGAAATGTATTATGAACGTTTGTAGGATTGCTTAAAAAATGAGTTGAAGGAAATTTCTTGTAAAGATTTTGTTGACGTTCATCAGCATATTTATTATTCATCGACATCATCTGCGTTGTCCTTTACAAAATATTCCGTGTCCCTATCTGTTGTTCCTGTCATAAGATTTCTAAGAGGTCTTTTTACAAATCGATCAAAATATTCCCCAATTTTATCGTAGTCTTTATATAGTTCCTTATCTTTATAATATTCTTCTGGAGTATACTGAGATATAGTAGCAAGAGTTACTCCGAGACATTCATTTGCACTATTATCTGTTTCTTGAATTGTAGATAGTCCGGCTTTTGTAAATGTCTTACTATACTGATCAGTTAGTTTAATATACTTATCTGAATCGCCTCTTTTTAATGCATTTGTCTGAAGCATGAATAACGAACACAAACTTTTAATAAAAATTTCTTGATTGGCGTCACAATTTGGATTTTGCCGTTTTAACATTTTATAATGTTCATCCATTATCTTATAATCAGACTCTGTGAAACCAACCCCCCACCGATCAACGGCTGTTGCAGTAATAGTAGACTCTTCAGATTTCGCCTGTTCACGGGATTTTACAATCTCACCTTGTTTTTCATTAAACTCAAACTTCATACTGTCAAAATATGTAGTTCCAATTCTTGCAGTTTGCCCTAAATTTTTCTTTGCCAAATAGTGACTGATACGGCTCCTATCCGCAGATATTTGTCTTGAAGCAGTTAAAGCATCAATATGATATACCCATCCAAATTCCATACACATATGTCTAATTGCATGTTCTTCGTTTCCAGAGTAAAAATCTATAAGTTTTTTATAATATTTATCACGACAATCATTGCATATTTCAATATATCCGTTATTTGCTTGATATTTGGGATGTGCAGATTTTGAAAAATGACTTTTCTGAGAATCCCAAGATTCTCCACACATATAACATTTATACTTTTTTGTATTTGTCGAATTAGATAGTGGAAATCGCATATCAACAGAGATATCTATTTTCTGTGGAGATTTCATTGATTCTTCAATTCTTTCATCTCTTGATCGTTTTAATTTTTGAGTCAAATATCTCACATCCTTTCTCAACTATTTCGTATTCAATGCTCAGACCCAGATTCGAACTGGGAGCAACTGATTAAAAGTCAGTCGTTTTACCATTGAACTATCTAAGCATAATAATAGGGCAGTAGCACCGTCCTGTTTTATACATATTTACTGAGCAATAATCCCAGCAGTTCTGAGACTTGCCAACAAAGCATTTAATTTATCTTTGACATCTGCATCTCCAGCGTCTGCGACAGCAACTCCCTTTTGTGGTAATTCAGTTTTTAATGCATACTTTTTATCTGCATCAACTGTCTTCATATATGGTGCAAGAGCATCGGATCCAATCTTAGTTTTCAATGCATCTCCAACAGCTTTTGCATCCGCAGCTTTTCCTTCCACAGCAAGTGTTTTGTCAAGTTCAGCTCCTGCACCAGTTGGATAAGCCGGGACGAATAATTTGCCTGTTGTAGTATCAATTGCAACTTCTACGGTTTCGTTTGTCTTTGCTTTTGCTTTCACACCACCAAGAACCTGATCAGTTGCCTGTGGAAGAGTATAAGAACTTCCTGTCGGAATGTTAATTGTTTTTTCGACAGAACCGTCATACTCATCTGTTACTGCACCTGTAAATTTAATCTTTTTAGGATTTGGAAGTGTAGTCGTAGTTTTTGGTAAGGCTCCAACTTCGTCTGCGGTATAAGTAGGTTTTGTTTCTGCTTTTGCCCATGCCGGTACAGTTGGATCAGTTTCTTTTGTAATATAAGTACCTTTTTTCTGAATACCAAGATCATCCAAGGTTTTATTTCCAGTTAATTCAATTCCGGAAATCTGTGGCTTATTTGTTAATGCAGTATAATCAAGAGAAATATTTCCGCCTGAACCACCAATTGCAGGTTGCTCTATCCATTTCTTGCCAGATTCGTTATATTTATACACTGTACCAGTATCAATTTCTTCATATGTGCTTCCATTGGTAATGTATGTTGTTTCGATAAATTCAACAGGTTTTTCGTCTGTAGATAATCCAGTAATCTCTAATACATTACGATTCATGTCACCACCAATTTTCTGTAATGTTACCATTATTTTCCCTCGCTTTCTTTTTTCTATTTTCTGCCGATATGAAACCGGCATTTCTTTTGAAAGCCGGAATATAATAATGACTCCAACTGGAATTGAACCAGTGTTACCTCCGTGAAGGGGCGATGTCTTAGCCTCTTGACCATGGAACCAAATACAAAAATAGGAGAGCAGCACAGCTCTCCATTAATCTCTCAAATCTATTTCGATTAATTCTACATAATCATCTTCGTGTGTGATCCGCAAATAATCACTTCCCTTGATTAACTTTCCATCATGCTTTTTGACGATGTCTCTCATATAATCAAATGGATGTATATGTGGATGGACTTTCTTATAATCTAAGAAAGTGATATCATAATTATCGTCCATATGTATGTACACACATTTTACTGTAGATATATTAGAATACTTATTCTGAAAATTTTCTATATCACACAGAAAATTTGTATTCCGTTCATCTAAGATTTTTGACTCCAAATCATGAACATCAATTGCAATCATTTTGACGTATCCTGTTTTTACCAGTCTTTCCATTCTATAAACCTCCGGTGCTATGATTCTCGGAAACAGTATAACACAGAATAGAAGAGTATTGATCTGGTAAATTATGGGAAATTAAAGATGGTTAGATGAATGCTTCATCAGACTCGTCAAAATCATCATTTCTGATTATGTAATGATTTGTAGTTGTACTAACATCGTTATGTCCTAAAAGTTTTTGAACAACTTCTGGAGATTTATTTTCGTAAACTACTAGATTAGTTGCGCGACTTTCTCGAAACAGGTGCGGATGTACGCGTCTACCTACTATTTCTGTAAATAGTCCACTACACCAATCATTAAACGTATTCTCGCCAACTTGACGAGTTTCTCCATTTCTTTGTTTTACAACAAACATATAAGGACATTCATCTTCTCCTCGCGCTTCAATCCATTTTTTTAACCAATACATAGCATCTTCTCCGAATTTTAGTTTACGTTGTTTTCCAACCAACGATGCGCCTTTACATCTAATTGTATGTGTTAAGTATTGGCGAGAAATTGCAACATGCTCTACACCATCTTCACCTTTAATTTTTGTTTCTTTCTCTTTTGGTTTATACTCAACAACTTCTTTCAAAAGTTGACGTGCCTCAGCTCGTCTACATCCTGTGCTATAAGAAAAAACTAAATATGCTAATTTTTGCCATTCTTCACGTTTTTCTAATTCTTTACATAGCATTAAATATTCTTCCGGTGTCAGCGGGTTTTTCTCATGAACATATCCTGTTTGTACTACTTTTAATCCAACAGTAAAATTTCTGAATGTAGGATATTCTTCTTCATACATTAACATTATATAATTACAAAATGCACTTACACATGATTTTTTAAATTTAATTGCTGAATCAGATAAACCTCTATTAGTCAACCAATTAAGATATTTTTGAAATTCTTTTTTCTTTATTTGTGTAAAATCTTTATTGTTCAAGTGATCTTTTACATATACAAAAAAGACTCTTAATCCAGAGCGATACGCCGGACGAGTCTTTAGTGAAAGGTCAGTTTGATTATCAAGATAATCCTGAACCATTTCTCTATTGAATTCATTAACCTGATTCCAAATCTCATCAGTTATGTCCTCTGAACGCTTTGCAATTTCTTCACTCAATAATCTCACTTCCTTTTATTCAAATATTTTATTTCTCCTCACTCCATAGAAATAGGAGAGAAGTGCGAATGAGGTTACACTTATCCGGTAGGTAGCTAATCCACCGTATCTCTCCTGAAAATCCAATGTTGCATTGGAACATGCAGCGCGGTCGGAGCTTACCCGACACATTCCTTTCGCTGATGTTTCTAATTCTTATTCTCCTAACTGAGAACACATAAATAGATCCGTAAGCTTTGACACCTACAGATCTTTGAAATGTACATATATAACAGAAAATTTATAATCCAAAAATACGAAGTAAATCCATCATATCATCATGATTAACTTGCTCTGTTGAATAAAATGATACGGAGTGACAACCATAATCATCAGTCTTACTAGCAGAAAAGCCATGCAGGTCTTTGTTATCCACATAATCATCATCCAACAAAAAACCATACTCATCATGGTCATCATACTCGTCGCACTCATCACAGAAGATACATCCATCACAATCATATTCCATATCATCTTCATCATTCTCATCATACAAATGTACTTCATATGCATAGTCTGCTTCAAATTTAGAGATGACTTTCGAATTACAATCATCTAATACATACACAATGGAACTATCAGAACAAATATATTCACCGTTTCGTTTTGCCGGCACACAAAAGATTTTATCTTCAATAATATCAATTATATACTCATCAGTATATCCAGCAAACTCCGGATCATGTAATTCGCATAAAAAAAGGGAGAAGTCCATTGTACATAATTCCGAAACAATGAGACTTGTCTCATCGTATTTAGCAATAATAGAAACAATATTATTGCCGTAGTTTGATTCTAGTACATCATATGTATCTACAACATCTTCACATAATTCATAGATATTATCATATGTTTTCTTAATCATTTCTTTTTCCAAATAGATACACCGCCAATCTTAAGCATTTACTTTATCTTTTAATTCTTTTCCTGCTTTAAATTTTACATTTTTAGATGGCTCAATATAAATTTCGCTTCCGTCCTGTGGATTTCGTCCAGTTCTTCCAGCTCTTTCTCTTACTTCAAAACTTCCAAATCCGACGAACTGTACTTTATCTCCAGCAGTAAGTGCATCTGCAATTGAATCAAGAGTTACAGCAACAATCTCTTTTGCTTTTTCCTGTGTTACTCCGTCTACTTTTTCTGCAATTGTTTTAATTAAATCTGATCTTGTCATTTTTAAAATATCTCCTTTTCTATCAACTAATTTGTAAATTTTTATAATTTATGATATAATTCATTCCGTGGATTTCTCCACATTCTAGGATATCGGTTTTCCAAGATGATGTAGTTTATTTTGGAAGGCAGGTGATACGTATGGCAAGTTTTTATTCTATAGAAACTCCTGTGCACGCCAGTGCATACGACAGATTCCGCTTTAATAAGTGGGAACATGTACGTGAGCACTGGCGTAGATTGCCACATAGGTAATCTGTAAATCTGCTTATCCTGAGCCGCGGATTGAACTCTCTCGTTAAAAGTTCTTTCTACACTTCAGATAGCCGATATCCTTTCTTTCTAAATAATTCCAATTTTTTCCATATATTCTGTTTCTAAATCCAGAATTCTCTCAATATCTGTTTTGGGATATTGACTTTCCTCCATGATATAAGAAACCAGTTCTTCAAAGTTTAATACTGGTAATCCGTCTTTATATTCATAACAATCTCCTCTAGTGAAACCTAACATCGTACACACAATCTAATCCATCATTATTAATAACTGAAATTAATTGTTCTGGTTTATTTTGCAATCGGTTATCCAAGCAATAGTTATCTGTTCCAGAAATACAACCTGATTGTAAAATTTTCACATTATAAACAGTAGACATCGCATTTACATGACGATGACCCATATATAAAATATTTGGACGTATTTGTGTCATAAGCGATAGTTTCTGCACAACCGTTTTAGGGTCATCTTTGTCTCCATGGACTCCAAAAATTTTCGTTCCTCTAACAGAAAACATTGCAATTGATTCATCAATTTTATTTTCGTGAAATTCGATATTCTTAAAGTTCTGCAATTTGGCTTGCAAAAATGGAATAGCAAGACAGTCCATATTTTCACCTTTTAAAGATTCTTCCTTTTTTGCATGTAACCTAGAATGATTTCCAGGACAAACATAAACATGAACTTCATTAAATTTATAACTAAGTTCAGATAAAAATTGTGAAATACAATCCGATACGGATAAGAATTGCTCAATTAGATTTTGATTACTTTCAATCCGAAGTGAGTTGTGAATCAATCCTGAGACCAACTCACTTATAATTACATAGATATTTTCAGAACCGTGCCGTAAATAGACTTCAAAAATTTTATCCAGGTACTGTCTAAATCTATCATACATAACTTCTGTATTGTATTTATTAAACCAGTTATCAATTTCAATTCCTGCATGAATATCTGTTACAGAAATTACTAAATCATTATCTGATTTTAAAATTCCATTAAACTGTTTTCTTTTATCATAATCTAATGGTTGTCCGTGATATTCTGAAATGGATCTTAAAATCTGTTCTTTATAAGATTCCTTACGTGCTTCTTCACGAATCAATCTACGATACTCATTTCGTTCATCACGAGTTTTGACACGTTCTTTCTCTAAAAGAATACGCTCTTCCTTTAGTTCTTTTAATTGTGCTGCACCGTCTGTGAATTTAGACTGATTAGCATCAAGAACCTTTCGGAAATACTGTACTTTCTTTCTATATGCCGATTCAGTGTAGTTACAGTCAAGAAGAGAGTTTAGAACTGCAGCAACATCATTCCATGTACCGATATTTTCTTTATCATTACAGATTCTCAGGATGAGTTCATCATCACTTTCACCATCAAATCTTTTATAGTTATGTACTATATCGTCCACCTACTCTCTATTCTTCTTCAGAGTCCAGTGGTAATTCCACAGTGATTTTAAATCCAACCTGTTCCGTTCCTTCCGGAAGAGCTTCAATAACTTGCTGTGTAATATCACCTGTTTCATCTACAAATTTTAGATCTTTTACATAAATACCATCTAATTGGATATTCTGTTTTGCCGGCGTTAATTTTTCTTTTGTTTTTGTAATTTTAATCATTTCTAATTATCTCCTTTAAACTAAAAATAGAAGAGCAGTATTAGACTACTCTTCCTCGTCATAATATTCTTCAGTTTCTGGTTCATAATGAAACCCGATAGCGCATGTATCTGTCGATTCAACCTCAAAATCCGACTGCAACTCTTGTAATTCTGCATTGCCTTTTATAACAAGTTTTCCCGGAAGAATTTTCAGATATTCAATCCAAGACAGAATTACATTAACTATTTCTTCTACAATTGGAAGAAATATTACGATTGTACATGCACCTAATATATATGATAATAATGTTTTATTTTTTTTCATATGCGTTACCTGCAATATAAAATTTAAATTGTAATTTTTAGACTCGAATTTGCAATTAACTGCATTTTTTATAAATTAAATGATCTTCCAAGCTTCATTTATAATATCTTTGTTGGACATATCAAATCTAAATTCACCAAAATATTTTACTTCTGCTGATTTTCTCGCTTCAATTGCATCTTCAATTTTAGCAAACGTTCCAAGGTTTAATGTTTTGTTATTTATATTAAAACTATTAAAAATAGGTTTAGCTTTTATAACAAACATCCTCTCTATAATTTATCCACTAACATTGCAATTTTACTTCTCCAAACATTCGGAAGATGTACATATCCAAATTCTGATTCACCTTGAAGCACATCAATTGCGCGTTTAAAACCATTTGAATTTCCTTCAAATAAATAAGAATCAACCTGGCTATCATAATCACCTTCGATAACAATTTTACATCCGCTACTTGCTCTTGATAAACACAACTTTAATAATTCGATTGATGTATTCTGCGCTTCACTAATGTATAAAATTTCATTATCCCTTACTTCCATTCCTCGTACATCTGCCATAGATACTAATCGAATTTTATCTTGCTGCAACAACATTTCAACAGCAAATCTATCACCAAATTTTGTAGTTAACATGGAACCTATAGAATTTTGAAGTGCCTTTTCAGTAGCATTACCACAATAGAAACCCATATCTGCAGCACCCTTTGCTTTATTAGGGTTAAACATAATGATCACTCTATCATATTCTCCATTTTCAATAAGACTCATCATAGATATTAGTGATATCAATGATTTCCCGCTACCTGCATGTCCGGTAATAGCTGTCATTGTATTTGAAAAAATTGAATCAATAGCACAGGCTTGATATGAATCTTTCGGTCTAATTTTATCTCCAAAAATAGTAGAGCGAACTGTTTTTTCACATACAGCTTTATATTCAAAACCGTCCCACTTTCTATAATCAACAACTTCTCCATCTGATTTTTTAATAATGAGATATTCGTTCAAAATACAATCATAAATGTTTTCATTTGTATGACAATAGAAGTAACTCATTTCTTCATCAGACAATGTTAATTCTTTATATCCAAGATATTCGTCAAGATTTTTGACAAGGTTAATATCCGAAACTCCCTTTGTAGGAAGTCCAAAAATATTACGAGATATGAATTTGCAATTTAAATCATCAGAACATACAAGTACTTCCGATACATTTGAATTGTAATAATAAGCAGAAGCCAAGATAATGTTGTCTGGCGTTTCAGATAAGAAATAACTATCAATTATTTCTTTAATTTTTGGAGAGTATAAAACCACATCATATTCGCCATCATGTTTATCCAATAGTCTTGAAATTTGTCTGGCTTTGTATTTTACTTCTCCATCTTTAGAATTAGACACTTTGATATTCTCGATCTCTTCAAGTGTCTTTTGTGCAATAATAAATTTTTCTTTAAATGCATTTTCGCCGAGACTAAGTAATGCATTCGTATCAAGGAATAATGTGCATTCCAATAAGGTGAACCACCTTTCCTCTAGTTTAATTCTAGTTATTTTTTACGTTTTTTAATCTGAATTGTTTCTTTAATCGACTGTGATCTAAAATTTTCTAAATCTTGCATCAATCGATAATTTTCTGTTGCATATTTTTTGTTTGCTCCGGATACAGTGCGATGAATATGATCTCTCCATTTCCATCCTTTGATTAACAAAAATTTACATTCTTTGTCTGTAATAAGAACTATGATAAAACATTCCTTTCGTTGTATATTTCTCCACAGTGGGAGAGTATTGCAGAGCCTGGGAGTCGAACCCAGTATTTTCAGATTATGGGTCTGACGTAGTAATCCGTTCCACTCGCCTGCATATAACGCTGCACCTAAGATTTGAACTTAGACACCGCATAAGTGGCTACTATCGATTTTTCAAGATCGACCCCTTACCACAGAGGATTAATGCAGCTTATTGTTTGCTCGTCCAAAACACCCATCCACAAGGACGACAAAATAATTGTTATGTGAATAGTTATATAAAACGTAGTAAACCTAGAGCGTATCTTCATATAAGCCAGTGTCACCTGGATTTATACTGGGATAGGTTTTTATGCGCCACTGATTGACGGTCAGCGCAACACTTCGGATGATAGCAGCCCCAAGTAGATTCGAACTACTGAATGCAGGAGTCAAAGTCCTGTGCCTTACCGCTTGGCGATGGGGCTAAAATACTCCTAAGATGTTAGCAACAGCACTACCAGAACAGCAATGCTATTACTAACTGAAAAGGAGATTAGAAATCGTCAAGTGCGCGCATAAGCACTTGATTATAAATACAAATGGAACTTCTTCCTACTCAAATATATCGTCATAATATTCCGCCACTACTTGTAAAGGGCTGAGAATAAGGGAGCTACCCTTAGACTTCCTTTACATCTGATAAACAGCAATTGTAGCCTCGACTGATTACGAGAAACTTTCACCCATGTCATTCAGCGTATTAAGAAAATTCATAATAAGATTTAATTTTTTTGTTCTTTATGTATTAATCTCACGTCACTTTGGGCTACTCGTACATTCGACAGATCTTATACTGGAATTTCTTCCGATCAACGACGCAACTGACTTATTTGGATTTTCGCTACTTATCTCTCTGTAACATTCCACCGATACAGGCATCACGATTATTACTCCACTGGAGTCGTCTATTATGTCAGCGATCTGGCAATTGCGTTTTACGGCAATATATTATTGTACATATATTTAGTTTTGACGGTTTCCGTCTTTCTGTTTATGATTCACATCATTCCAGAAGCTGCAGTATAAAACTATCGTATTATACCGCAACTCACTATTCATATATTCTCAGCATGGTGACAAGCCAATCTGCACTGAGTTATTTGTATTTATAAGCAAGTGCTTATATTGGGCAAAGCCCAAGCCCCTTTCAATAGGGGCTTTATTATAGATATATCTCCATATTTATTAAACGCTTTGGCAATAGCGTTTGTCGTCTTAAGAGTCTTGATTTCATCTCAAGAATTTTGAATATAAGCAAAACTCTCATCCTTCCATATTACGGACGAAGTTGATTTCTTGAAAACCCACTATTTACAAGGGGTTTAGTAACTTTTGACAAAATAATTCGGCAATTTTTGTGCATAAACACTAAATTTGTTTTGGTTTAAAATTCAATAAAAATTTATCTTTGTCCATTTTGTGTAAATAATTTAAAATTTTTCTTGAATATTTTAAGTTTATGTTCTTCGTTTTGGATCCATTTCCGATTCCTTTATCGAGACCTAGAGCCACCTCTATCATTCTATTTATAGTTACTATATTTCCAACTTTAATTTTGCATAGGCTGTCTAATAATTTTTCGGATTTAGAAATCATTTCTTCGATTATTATATCGTCATCGTCATTTGTTATATGTAAATTTTTAACAAATAAGTCATATTCTTCAATAAGACTCCTAATTTTTGTCATTTGTCTGTTATTAGGTTTGCCAGGCATTTTTATAAAAAAATCACTAATAGGGGTTGAGTGTGAATTTGCCGCAGGTTTGATAGTGTCTAAGCATTCCTCTAACCAATTCATAGGGCAAACAAGAGATGGGTTGATTCTATTTTTCAATTTCACTTTTTTTTCGTGTATTTCCTTTTGTGGAATTTCTTTCCCGTTTTTTGTTGTTTTTATAGCTCTTGTATATTTCATAAACTTCGGAAAATCAAATTTAACACTTTTAATTCTACCGTTTTCATCAACTACTTGCTTTGTTAATTTCATACATGGCATTTTGCTGATCCTGTCGATTTCTTTCATTCCATCAATTTCGTATTCCCTTTTACATCCATCAATTATAACTTGAGCAAGAACAGATAAAATCACAAAATTATCATATAACTCATGCAATCGTTCTTCATTAGGATTATCCTTTTGCAACTCTGTCCAATAATAAGTCAAGGCTAATTGTGCAAGATTACTGGAATAGCCAATGCCAATTCTGGATTTAGAAAATTTATTATCCATACGTGCATATTCTAATAATGTATTCTTGTATGTGATTCCGCTTTCTTTGAGATCATTAACAATGGTTGGAAAATCTCTATAACAAATTTCGGCATATTTAACCATCACTGGATTATTAGTGACTAGATTAAAATCTGAATCGAAATCTTCCCCGTTCATTCTATCTTGGACATCAGTTCCTATACAATTTACAGCCATAATATTTTTGCTAAAATCAAAATATCTAGACATTTCCTGACTATATACATTATGAAAGTGACATACATTATTCGGTGAATTATGTGGATTCCTAAAACCGCATAGATATTCATCGTTACTAAATCTTCTTGTATAACATTGAATACTATTTTCTTCTTTTGAAAATGTAGGATCTTCTTCCCAATTTTCACCTACTGAATAGAGTAGAAGAGCATAAGGATTTCCACAGACAGTCAAATTATCTCCATTTACTAATATTTTGCCTTTTCTCATTCTGTTAACATATTCAAAAATAATTTTTTTCTTTTCATTTCTGAACCATCCACAATTGGCGAAATCAGGATTATGTCTGTATAAATCAGCCAACATTTGATAATGGTTTATTTCATTTGCATATTTTCGTAAAAACTTTTCAAATTCAACATTATCTGTTTTCAATGTTTCGATATATTTAACTGTATCTGATGCGATGTCATACACGTCTTCTTTAGTGCACGGAAGAGTGTTTATCATTTGATAACTTAACTGCTGCGAGTTTTCAAATTTACTTTGATGATCTGTTTTTACAACTCCCCATATGTTGCCATCTTCGCGAATTTTATCACACCAATATTCATAAGCAGAAGATAATGTTCCGCCCATAATATCAATAAATTTTTTCCACTTTATAGAATTATCTGTTGTGATAATCTTGATGTCTTTTAAATAATGTTTACATCCAAACATATCTTCAACTTGATATGTATTATAGTCATGATTATTTTTTTTGCACCAATCTTTAAAGAATAATTGTACATGTCCTTTAAAACCGCACATCTTAAATAAATGATTTCGTAATAAAGCCATCCCATTTATCCATCCCGGCAAAATTGATGATTCAATAATACCCATACCATCCCATAGTGTGTTTTTAACTTCTCTTTCTTCTGATTCAACAATACATTTTTTCTTTTTGTTTCCAGAACTATCAATATACTCTTCAGCTTTTACTACACTCGTAAATGTAGAAAAAAATGAATCCTGATCTTTTAATATTAAAATGTCTTCTACCGGAATTTTTAATGTTCCAACAATAGTAGATGTGGTAAGTGGTGCATAAGCAGACATCTCAACTATTTTTGCGTTATCATAAGACATTTTTTTTCCTAATCCGATTGTAAGCCAATCGTATGCATCATCATATAAGTTTTCATTTATAAAAATAACTTGTCCAACTTTAGCTTTTGCACTCGTTCTAAATAGCATAAGATAATGTATTGTTTCAACAACTTCTTTTTTTGTTTTTTTATCGGTGTGTCTATATGAAATATCTACTCCATTCTGATAAAAATCTTCTCTGATTTTATCTCTATTTTTACCATTGTATAGTTTTTCTTTTTTCCCTATTTCTTTTAGTAAATATTTTATTTTATTTTTATCATCTATTGTCGTTGCATTGTTTTCTAATTTTTCGAGTCTTTTTTTCTCTTCTTCGTAAGAACGACTTCCAAAATCAAAGTCTAAACATATTATATCACGCGTAGATTCTTTATCAGACTTTGGTTTTTTATAAATTTTTATACCATTTTTCTTAAGGTGATAGCTAAACAAGCTATTATTTAACATCGCTTCAGTGTAAGTGAAATAGTCTCTCACTCCAATATTTACATCATAAATCATACCTGCTTTTATATTTTTAATCTTAATTCCGTATTTACTAATTTTACTCACCTCATTCTTATGTAGTTAAACTTATTTTTTATTTTCTTCTGAAAATTTCTTAATATAGTATTTATTATGCATAGCCTTTGACCAATTGATTGCGTGTGCAATTTTCTTAATTTTTGTTCCACCATCTGCACAACCACCTGTACTAAAATCACCAACTGTAATGTTTTCAATTAGATACTTGTGAAATTCGCTCCGATTTGGAATCTGAAGATTATGGCTTCCTGGTGTTACATATGTACTTGTTTTCATAAATTAAATCTCCTCTGTTTTCATAATTTTTGTTTGTCATTGGACTCGCTCCTTTAATTGAGTGATGACTATAAGTTTCATATATTTATTCTCTTTATTTAAATTTGACTATTAACTAATTGCATCATTTCTTTTGGATCAGAGCAGCAGTCTGGAACGTTAGATTCTGACTTACCGCAATAATCCAAACCAACCGTGGATGAAACATCCACAAAAACTTGTGCGATGGAAGATATTTTCTAGGGATATCTTCGCTGCAATTCTAATGTGATAGAAAATATAATTATGTTTTCATTCATATAACTCCTTTCTTTAAATGAAATGAAATTTGATTTTCAAGTTACAAATTCCTAAATGATGTTTATTGAATGTGGGACATATTTTAATTCACCATTTAGAAACAAAATACATAAAGTAGGATTACTTATTATTCACCACTTATTTTTTCGTTTTTTATAATTTTAATTGTATTTTCAACATCTTTAATAAAAGAGCTTATCAATTTTGTTTGACCATTATATAAATCAACATATGATAGATATAATTCTTTTTCGGCTCTTGTAATTGCGACATAGAATAACCTACGTTCATCATCAACATTTTCATTCTTATAGTGTGGCAGGATTTCTTCATTGCATCCAATGATAAACACGACAGGATATTCCATACCTTTTGACTTATGAATTGTAAGTAATTTGACTTTATCATTATCTTTATTCTCCATTTCTGTATTTAACTCATCTATGTATGAAACAAATTCTTTAATGGAAGAGTATTTGGAACAAATATTTTCAAAACTGTTAAGGTTGTCGATTTGTTCAATATAACTTCCATCATCTGATTGCTTTCCTTTTGTAACAAATTTATCAATGTCTAATCTGTTTCTCAAAAATCTTACCAAATCTGAAATGTTGGAATTCTGATTGTTTTGTAAATAATTTATTACTTCAATGATTTCATCGATACCTTTTTTGAATCTCCAATTTCTCCTGTCAATCGTGAACATTGAATTGTATAATGATATATTTCTTTTAAAACTGTTATCTGTTACTTCTTTTAAAAATTTTTTATCTAACCATCGATTTGGTTTATTGTATAGATAAGAAAACGATTCATTATCATTTGTGTTTAACGCAAGTTTAAAGTAAGAAATTATCAATTTGATCTCTGGTAATTCTGTAAAAGTTTTACCATCAACAATTTCAAATGCTATATCTTCATCATGCAGCGTTGACTCTAGTTTTTGTAATTGAGCATTTGTTCTGGCGAGGATGGCAATGTCGTTGTAATCGTATCCTTTAAATTTTAATTCTCCTATTTTTGATGCAACCCATAAACATTCTTCATAATCATCAGGGAAATGTCTTAACTCAGGAATTTGAAAATTTTCTTTATTTGAAATACTCTCTACATAATTTTTGTGTTGAGAATCAGGAATACTTAACGCAAGTTTATTTGCTGTAAATACAATATCTTTGCTACATCTATAATTTGTATTTAGATTAATAACTTTTACATCTTTATAATCAGTATCAAAATTTAGAATAAATCTGCTATCACCACCTCTAAATGAATAAATAGCCTGAAGAGGATCTCCGACGATCATTGTGTTTTTTGTGTTTAATTTTCTTAAAAGTAATGCTTGAGAAATTGAAATATCCTGAAATTCATCAACTAATATATACTGAAAAATATTTCGATACTTTTCTAAAGTATAATAATCAGTATCAAAAATTTTATTTGCCATGTTCAAAAAATCATCAAACTCAATAAGTGAATTGATTTCTTTATACTCTTCATAAGTTTTATATATTTGTTTCATATCCTCTTCTTTAAATGGGGGATCCGGAGTGTAAATTAAATCATCATTTGGGGTTTTCATGTTATTTTTCTGCAACGCAATAAACGATGTAATTTCGTTGTATGGGACATTATCAGAATCGCAAAGTAATAAAGAGTCACTACAAATCCATTTTATTGTTTTTTCTTTTTCCCATGGTGTTGTCCATATTTTAAATTTTTTGATTCCATACACAGAGGAGATAATCTTCAAAGCAAATGAATGAAAAGTCTCTACAGATACATTCGATATATTAAGTTCCATTAGTTTTTCGTTTATATTTTCTTTTGCTTTTTTGCTAAAAGTAATTGCCAGGATAGAAGATGGTAATATATTATGTTCTTCAACCATTTTTTTAATTCTATGGGTAAGAACAGTTGTTTTACCGGAACCTGCTGTGGCAATAACCGCCACGTTTCCTTCTATTGTATTAATAGTTTCTTCTTGTTGTTTATTAAAATTCATATGTCTATTTTCCTTTCCTTGATGATGTGATTTTTAGAGTATAATCATCATTAATTGTTTTTTCTCTTATTCTGTTTCCAAGATATTCTGTATTTTTATCAATTGTTATTTCGCATAAATTTTGAAAACATAAGCTGTAATCATCCTTTTCTGCATAAGAAAAATATTTATCCGGATTTTTATCAAACCTTTTTTCCGCATTTCCAACCAATAAATCTGTAAACTCTTTATTGAATTCACTTATTAAATTATTCATTTTGAATTTACCAAACTGTTTTAATATAAAATTGCATTTGTCAAGATCTACATAATATGCTTCATATGTTTTGAAAACACATTTGATTTTCTTTTTATATAGTTCTTTCTTTAATACTTCTCCAAATAATTTTGATTTTTTACTATAATATCGTTCTCCAGCATTTTCTATTTTTGCTGCTTTATCAGCAATTGAAACACAATGAGAGTAGTAGTTCATTTCATCTTCAGATGCTTGATGACTATCAATAGAAATATCAACGTGTATATTCCCGTTTTCATCAATAATATTTTTGCCGCTTGATATTTCTTCGTTTACTCTATAAACCTCTCTCCAGATAACTAATCCTGCAGATTTTAAATAATCAAGTGCATTTGTTATGTACCATTCAATCATGTCATCAGCTTTGTCATAAAATTCATTTATAGTATCTAAAGAACACTGCGTTTCTTTACTCGTATCTTCTCTGTTGTATTTAACAAGATTATAATTTTTATTTACCATATTAATTTCTCTCGCCCATTTTCCAACTGTTATATCTATTTTGTTATTTTCGTCGTGACCATTAATTAAGTTAGTAAGTAGAAGAGGAACAATATATTGATATAATGATTTTGTCATCTTATTGAAATTTGATGGAAGAGGATAGTCATATACTTTTTTGATTCTATATGTTCTGCCACCTAAATCTTCAATGTTACAATATCGAGACATTTTTGTAAGTAAAGTCTTTTTATAGTTACTTATAAAACGTCCATTTTCTTTATATGATTTTTTCTGCGCATCACTCCCATATAGCTCTACTAATTTTTTTTCTGTAATTTTCCCTTTTTTGATATTTAATTTGTTCACGTGTTTTCTCCTTAAATTAGTTTTTTATCGTTTTTTGCACACCTAAAATGCCAATTTTCCCAGTGTTTATAAGGGTTTAGAGAGATTTCGCATCCTTTCATTTCTCCCTAATATATATATATAATATAGGGAGACTTTAAAGGATGTTTTTCGTCAAAAACCCAGTGTTTATAAGGGTTTAGAGAGATTTTAATTGAATTTTTTATCCATTTTATAGTGCGCGAAGGGGGTCTGGGGGAAGTGCAAAAAAGAGCATAATTCATTTAGTCGCACTAGCAGATTGTGAGCCTTGGCGAACAAGGTGCGTAGTAAGACTTATGAATTTGGTCTTCCTTCCCCCAGTTAATAATTCTCTCTTTATAAATAATTTTTTTGATATAAATTCGTAATTCCTTATATATAGAGAGATCTAGGTAATGTTGGATCCACTTCAGAAAGAGCCGCAGGCGACCCTTTCTTCGTGTCTCCGTTTCACTTTGCTTCGCAAAGTCTTTGCTGGCGCAAAGATACAATTTAAATTGAAATAGAAAAATTTTTTATAATTTCTTTTATGCTTCTTCATTAAATCCTTATTTTCTTAAATCATTATTTACAATTTGCTCATATCATTTCTCCCTTTATTATTAAAAATATTTGAACGGTTTCTTTGTTTCATACTTTAATTCTCTTAACGATTTAAAAATTTCTATAAAAATTCATAGTATTGTGCTACTATGTAAATATCAAAAGGAATATGAGAGTAGTACTATGAGTTTTTTGGATGAATTAAATGAAATATCAAAAACACCGGAGGAAGCTGCTACAGAAAAGTATCAAGATGATTATCAATATGGTATGAAGTTTGCTGAATATGATTTCATGGAAGTTAAAAGCGATATAAAAGAAAAGGCAAAAGAGGGTAAGTATATTACAGAAGATGGCAAAAGGATTATTTCTTTCTATGAGGAATGTTATTTAAATAAATTTTCTCGTCCTATTGTAGAGGATTTGTCATTTTCTGAAAACAGAATGATAGAAACAAAAGTACAATTTAAATTTGAAGGAATCGGATATTATGATGGCTATGTTCATCATATAAAATAAATTAGCTGAAGAAAATGGAATGTCAATGAAGGTTGTAGGGACTGTACTTAGAGAAACAGATTTAGGAGTGGATCAAGAATTTGATCTTCCTGATCCGCAAATTTTTCATTCAAAAATGTATAAACCATTAAAGATAATGTTGCATTGTAGAATTGAGTTTTAAATATAGCGGTAGTACATTCTAATTAATTTGATGTGTTTTTAGAAAAAAAGGGGATTTTGTCGAAATATGTAAAAATATCTTGATAAAAATATGAAAGTATAGTATTATAATTGTAAATTGTAGGTGTTTTAGAGTAGTAATAAATAGTAATTATAATTTATTTTATAGTTGCTAAAAACAGAAAGAGCAGAAGAGTTCATTAGAATTCTAATCTGCTCTTTTTGTTTTATTTGATACAGACACATAACAAAGCAAACATACTTTCGATTTTATATGGATAAATTTTAAATTTTTTGTTATGATACATATAGTAGGAGGTGTGCTGCATGAATAATAAGTCATATATTGCGATTGATCTAAAAAGTTTTTACGCATCAGTAGAGTGTATAGAACGTGGCTTGGATCCAATGGATACGAATTTAGTTGTTGCAGACAACAGTCGTACAGAGAAAACAATTTGTCTTGCAGTAACGCCGTCTTTGAAATCATATGGTATATCTGGAAGACCAAGATTATTTGAGGTTGTGCAGCGGGTGCAAGAAATTAATGCAACAAGATTATATCGATTGAAAAAGAATGAGTTTCCCGGACAGTCATATAGTAAAAAAATTCTTGATACAAATCCGGATTTAAAAGTTGATTATATTGTGGCTCCACCACGTATGGCTTTTTATATGAAATATAGCACAAGGATTTATAATATCTATTTGAAATATGTTGCTCCTGAAGATATCCATGTATATTCTATTGATGAAGTATTTATGGATGTGACTTCTTATTTGAATACGTATGGATTATCCGCAAAAGAACTTGCACAGAAGATGATATTGGATGTCTTGAATACAACTGGAATTACTGCAACCGCAGGAATAGGAACTAATTTGTATCTTTGTAAAATAGCAATGGATATTGTTGCCAAACATATACCTGCAGATGAAAATGGTGTGAGAATTGCAGAATTGGATGAAAAGTCATATCGAGAGAAGCTATGGGAACATAAACCATTGACTGATTTTTGGCGAGTAGGTAGAGGGTATATTAAAAAATTAGAATCTGTAGGACTATATACAATGGGCGATATCGCAAGATGTTCTCTTGGAAAAGAGTCAGATTATTATAATGAAGACTTGCTGCGTAGAATGTTTGGTAAAAATACAGAGCTTTTGATTGACCATGCATGGGGTTATGAACCGGTTACAATTTCAGATATAAAAGCATATAAGCCGGAGAGCAATAGTATTGGAAGCGGACAGGTTTTACACTGTGGAACTGATTTTGATAAAACGAAAATTATTGTGCGTGAAATGACTGAGATGCTGGTCTTAGATTTGGTTAGTAAGAATCTTGTAACGGATCAGATTGTATTAACGATTGGCTACGATAGAGAAAATCTATTAGATTCTTCCAGAATGAGTAAGTATAAGGGAGAGTTCTCTTTTGATCAATATGGGAGAAAAATTCCAAAACATGCTCATGGAACAGTAAATTTAGATAGTTATACGTCTTCTACTAGCGTGATTGTAAGAGCTGTGCTTGATTTATTCAGTAGAATTGTAGACGAAAATTTACTTGTCAGAAGAATCAATATGTCTGCAAATCATGTGATCAGCGAAAAGGAAGCGAAACAGGATAGATATGAACAGCTTAATTTATTTGATATGATTTCTGAAAAGGAAGATGCAGTAGACCAGGAACAACTTAAAAAAGAAAAAGATATTCAGAAAGCTATCTTGGATATCAAGAAAAAATTTGGGAAAAATGCAATTTTAAAAGGTATGAGTTTACAAGAAGGAGCTACTGCAATAGATAGGAATAATCAAATTGGTGGACATAAAGCATAGGGGTGTGTTATGGGTAAATACGATGATATTATTGATCTGCCACATTTTGTCTCTAAAAAATATCCTCAAATGAGTATGCGAGATAGAGCTGCTCAATTTTCTCCATTTGCTGCATTGACAGGTTATGATGCAGAAATTAAAGAGACTGCAAGATTGACAGATAAAAGGATTGAATTTGATGAGGATGTTTTGGATAGGCTGAATGAGAGATTGAATATTTTAAGAAAATGCTTAGATGACGGTGATGTTGATCCGGATATCAGAATCACATATTTTGAAAAAGATTTAAAGAAAGATGGTGGAAAGTATATTACAATGAGTGGGAGAGTGAAGAAGGTACACGAATACAGAAATGTTGTAATATTTGAAAATGGAACTGAGGTACCGGTTCATGATATTAGTGATATAGATGGGGATATATTTAATAAATATTATTGAAAAAATTAGGCTCGCAATCCCATTAGCTTTAGCTCGTGGGTAGTTCACGGTATTGGATGATTATAGGGTGATTATAAATAATAGCAGTTGGTTCTTAAGGACTTATCTTAGGAATTGGCTGCTTATTTTTTGTGTCAGTAATTTTGAAAATAAGGTACTTCGGTAGAGAGGTAATTTTGTGTGATGTTTTTATACCGGGGGATGCCAGTATTTATGTGGGTACACTTAGGGGTAAGGTGACGTGGTTTTCTGGATTTTGATAGTGTGTTTTATATGTAATTTTTTGGAATATAAGTTAAGTTCGGGAAAATGCAGTAACGGTAAGAGTTTGTTTGGGGTTTGAATGGATATTGTGGTGGATTTTGGTTATTTTTGGACTGTTTAGAATGGTAGAAATGCAGTGTTTATGCTTTGTTGGTCGAGAGAGTTCCCGAAGTATTTTTTGGTAATTTTTGAGTTTTTTTGAAGTGGAAGATGAAAATTTTGGTGTGGAAATCGGAGGTCGAAATTTTGGTAGTGAGGTGTGGATAGAACCCATACCTGCTATATTTGATGCATAACATACGTCAAAAATGTTTAATACCGCCCCTATTATGGAGTGGCATAATACTACACTATTATGTTGCTTTAGGGACTTTTGGCACATTGATGAAAAGTGCAAAAGTTTTGATTGTAAAGATCTGAAAACAGGGGGCGGTATATAGAGATTTTATGGACAATCTGTTGATTTTTGTGTGTGTCTTTTACGTAGCAATGAAACATTGCATCAGGTGGGATTTTAGACTCAAATTCATGGATTTCTGGACAAGTTCGGATTTTTGGTGAAAATTTTTAATAATAAAAAAGTTATCAACATAATGTGGATAACTCAAAATAATATGTGGATAACTTTTTGCCTTAAAACTTACCTTAAAACAAAATTTCCCACCAGACACACAAAATTAAACAAAAACCAACACATATTTCCCACTTGCAATCCAAAATAACCTACAAATGAGTACAACATCACCACTTTTATACCATTTTTTAAAATCAAACTTATCCACATCATGTGTATAACTATGCAATAATTTGTGTATAAATATACATCAAAACAATACACAAAACAATACTACACTAATAAAAGTAATAATTCCTAGTTTAGTTTACCTAAACATCCTACACAACAACGTGATGCAGTCCACACAAACACACAACTATACTCACTATTATTACACAAGTATTACATGTGTATCATATAACATACTATAACTATACAGTCATAACACAAGTTAATATACACTAACATACACACTGACACGATAACATACAAAAAATAGCGACGCCATATCAGCACCGCTATCATACTTATGCTACTTGTTTATAATTGTTATAATCGATAATTGACACCTCTTGTAAACATTGTTTAGCCATATTAACAATCTTTTCTATTTCCTGTACAACGTCACCGGTATAAATAATCTCATTGCATTCTGTACATTTATAACATGGTACATTTCTGATAATAACAAGACAGTTTCCTAAATCCGTAACGTCTGTTGTATATCCCTTTTCAGCGACTGCGCCGCATTCAATACATAACATATAATATCACACCTTTCTGGTCTTAAAATCACTTTCCCACTGATCTGTATTAGGATAGTATGCTGTTATCAAATAAATGTAATCACAATCGTGACTAACCACAATATGAATATATTTATTATTTACCGAAAATCCTAGTATCAAACAACTGGGCAAAGGTTTGTCATCTTCATACTGTTTTATGACTTCTCCTGTCTCAATACCATTTATAATGTCCGTGATAGTAATATTTCTTTCTATTAGTCTTTCTTTCGCATGTCTTGTTAAAACTATCTTATTAGGCACATTTAACCTTTTCAAAACTTCGATATCAATCAAATACAATCATCCTTTCTCAATATTGTTGTCATTACTGACTATAATTATAATAACACTAAAAACAGTGCAAAGTCAAGCACTAAAATTAGTGTCAGAAGTATTTTATCTTTTCCTCTTCCGTCGGTATAATCTCGATTATATCCGACGGTTGACATCTTAAAATAAGACAGATCGTATTGATTGTATCTGTAGTAATACCTTTACCTTGCCGTATGTTTTGCATGGTAGCTTGACTTAATATCTTATCTTTACGTATTTTTGTTGCATTATATCCACGATCTGACAATGATTTTAATATATCTATCTTGTATTTAAACATGATGTATACAATCCTTTACTTTATTACTATATAGGTATTATATCATATATTGGCAGTTATTTAAAGGTGCAACAATAAAACGTATTACTTCCTATTATATGCGTTTTAAAAGTAAAGTATAGCCATAATACCTATAAATACCTATATCCCTTTACTGTCCAGATCTGCCTTTATAAGCTCTTTTAAATAACTGTTTGCACTCTGTCCGGTATGTGCCAGATACTCTTTTAACTTTTGTCCATACTCGATATCCGTAGGGTAGTATTTTACTAAAAAATTTATTGTTTTCTCTCTGTATTTTTTTTGAGCTTCTGCATTATATGCCATAAAACACCAACTTTCTTGTTTATTTTATATAATAGATTAACCTATAAAACAATATCAAATTGTGGTACATTACTAAATATAAAAAATATAGATTAATCTACTTGAAATATAGCTTAACCTATGATACCATAAGTACATCAAAACAAAGCAACGCAATCACGGCAGAGTCAATAAGTCCATGATGCACACCGTAAAGCAGAGTCAATAAGTCTACACGGGTTACTAAGTTTTTGTTATAGGGTGTACAGATTTACTGCACGATACATAATAATTTAAGCATCTAAAGTGTAGCATATCTGAAAAGCAAAGTCAATTCTGGCTGAGCGATACCCAACTACAAAAGGAATTTGCACTTTGAAAAGTGAATAGTGAAATGTTAGATCATATAATAACAATGTCTGAGATTTTCTTTTCGATGTTATTACGTTTTGATTTTATAATGTTGTCACGAGATTTTTCAGTGTGTAAACTAAAATAATGTTCTCGGCTTTTATATATGTTTATTGTTATATTTGTTTTATTTTTTACTTTTAAGTAGTCGCAATAGCGATATATAGCAATTTCACCGGATTTTATTTCTTCAACATAAAAATCGCCGTTTTCTAATTTTTTAGGTTTGCCTGAAATTGACGATTCACCACAGACAAAAAAGAAATATATATTTTCACAAATATCATGATATTTTTTTATCATTTCTCTGTCTTTGTCTGTGATTGGGAAAGTCCAACTTTTATAAATGGTTTTCCTATTTTGACAGTTTTTCGTGTATTTCATTATAATATAAAAGTCTTCGCTTGTATTAGTTGTCATTTTGATAACCTGAATTTCATCGGTACTTTCTATTATAGAAGGTGTTGTATCAGAATTATGTTTAAAAAAAGAAAACATACAAGCGCCGAAATAAAAATCTTGTGTCTGTATTCTATAATTGCCCATGATATAAAATCCTTTTTCTTTTATGGTAACATAAATTGACAAAATATACCATTCAGAACATTTGTTTTTTATCATAGTATATTGTATAATATAGCCTAACAGGAGGTGATATAGTGGATATAAATAATAATGCTGAGTTATCCAATAAAATCAATAATTTAATTAAAGAGTCAGGCATAAAAAAAATAGTGCTTGCTGAAAAAATGGGTATTGTAAATCAAAATTTGAATCGAAAAATAAATAAAAAAAATTTATCTTTAGACGAAACAAACGACATCATAAACCCATTAGGATATAAAGCAAAAATAATAATCGAAAAAGATTAATAAAATAATCAAAAAACGATTGACAAACATAAAAACATATGATATTATATAATCACAAAAGGAAAACAAAAGAGCAGTTGTCACAAGGCTACCAACCAAAACAACTGCTCAACAAAACACACTTCTTGCAAAGTGATTATATATATTCTAACATTTTAGTATTCACTTTTCAAGTCGTGTTTCACAAATTCTTGTGAAAAATTCCTTTTAAAAATTATTTTATAAGATTGAAAGCAAGACTCCTGAGAGTAATTCGGGTAACTGTTTTCTGAAATATTCTGCAATAGATATTTTCGGAACAGCGAGGACATGAGCTAAGAGGGTAGGGAGTAACTACGAGTAAAGAATATAGGTTAAACAAAAGTATTTTAGATATGATTAGTTTCAAGGTTGCCTGCCAGAAAGAGGTGGCTGGGGTAGTTGATAAGGGTATATATTGTAGATACAGACAGGAATAAAATTTATTATTGTTTGATTGTGCAGTTTATATACTCCCCGCTGAGAGAATCCAGCAAAGGAACAGCGTACTGCGGAACGGCTTAAACATCACATAATGGAAAGAAAGTGATACATCCGCAGAAAGTCATAATGACTTTAGAAATAAACAAATTAAAAAATAATTTTTCACTTCCAAAAGAAAGGAGGTGAAAACGTATGTACTATATAACATACGACAATGAAACAGTCGTGTACAATTCTGATAATAAGCAACTTGTAAAGTGTCCAACGGAACAAGAAGCGAAAGAATATATACACGACAACTTATAAATTATTGTAACTTGTAAATCAGAACTTGTCAAGTAGGCAAGTTCTTTTCAATTATAGGACGGAATAACAAAAAACAAAACCTTGTATAGGCACGACAAGAATAAGTCCTATCAAGTGCAATACTTCCGCATTAAGATTTTCCAGGAAGAAAAAACAATGTGAAAGACGTGTGACGGTGGCAAGGAGTACACACAAAAATAACTAGGAATTGCAAAAGCATCGGAACGGCTAACACTTCCGAAAGGCTCAAGATCAGCAATGCCTCATAGTTGTGCTGACATTAAGGAGCTTGTATATCTCCTTTTTAAAACAGATTATACAAAAACATTATTGTAGAAATCAAAAAACCTTTTGACCTCTAGTTTGAATTAAAGTTCTAATAATGCAAAGACTGGTCATAACTAGAAAGATTACCAACAGGTAGATGTAAGACAAAAGAAATGTATTTGAATAAAAATGAGAACATAAGTGAAAAGTTAGTTTGAAATTATACAATTTACTTGTTATCGGTATACGGTCAGCCAGCCCGACATGAGTTCATGACTCTGACAAGTAATTTTATTGTAACAGAGAATAAACAATCAGATAAGAATGAGAGGTAATCAAAATGAGAAGAAAGAAAAGAAATCTGAAAAACAGAATTAACGAGATCACGACTCTGTTAATACCGGTTGTCTTTACAGTCGGAATGGTTGGTTACTGGTTAGCTTTTGGATATTAAGAAAGAGAGGTAGTAAAAATGTATACTTTTAAAACATTAAATGAAAACATTGCATTTTCTGCTATATATTGCGACTGTTGTAAACATAAATGGACAGCTATAAAATATATCAATAAAAATGGTAAATGGATTGAAACAGATTTTTATAAACGTTTTGACACACTGGATGAACTGAAAGAATTTGTTGAAAATTATAAAGAAGCTGAAAACAGATATTACTTTTCAGAAGATAATCGAGAATCACTTCCAGACGCTATGGAAAAAACATTTTCAGAAAATCAGCTAAAAGAAGTTTATCGAGACATTATCGACAAAACAGAGTATCACGACTTCCAAGAATGGTTTTCGGATATGTTAAAAAGCGGATTGATCTTGTGTAGATAATGGAGGAAACAAACCATGACAAAACAGTTTTTAAAACGAGTAGTAAATGAATCAATCGTAGACACAAAGACAAACAGATACATATACAATACAGGAAATGGAAACATTGAGCGTTTACCACTGGAAAAGCTAAATACAACATATGCTTTAACAGATTGGGAAGTAGTCGGAAACGTAAGGGATTTATAGAAAGAGGTTTGAATGATGAAGCGGAAAAAATTATATATCGGTGCTGTTGCAATTATTTCTTTTACCACATTTATAATAGGAAGAAACTCGGTTGAAAACACACCGAAACAAGCTCAGGAAACAGTCGCAGAAATGCCGGAAACATATATTGACACAGAAGAAATCGAAAGCGTTACTATTGGAACAGAGGGGTTTGAGTTAAATTTTTCGGACGGAACTGGCTATTATATCGAAACAGACGTTACACCGGATAGCGGATATATCAATGTAAATGATATAAAAGGTTGGGAAACCTGGAAAGATGATGAAAAAGTATATCTATCTGTAGGTGATTGGATAATCAGCAAAGAGCCATATACAACAAATACGAAAGCGGAAAGAATGGAATAGGAAGAGACATGATGGAAAATTTTTATAACAAACATCAGATACAGTTAATTAATATCACACAGAGGAAACGCCAGATTGAGCTGATCTCGGTTGAAAGAAGTGGAACGAAGCAAAAGGAAAGGGGTCATGATTATGATAACAGTAGGAAAATCTTTAGCAGATTATACGTTTGAGGAATTGGAAGCCTTGGATAAGAATATACTAACGAATGAAGAGTGTGAGCAGATTCGTGAGAATCCTCTCGTAACACTGGATATTTTGGGAAGCAGTTCATACAGACGCGGTAGAACATGGATAGATGTTCATATCGAAAATGAAGAACGACAATGCAACATAGATGTATACGTATAGAAAGCACTTGTAATTATACAGGTGCTTTTTATTATAGAAAACTTTACATATTAAAGGAGATTAGAAAAATGAGTAGAAACGGAAAACTTGAACCTATGGAAGTGGAAACAATGATGAATGAAGCAAGAATGCTAAACAATATCATTGAAGTTGGAGAAAGAATGATCGTATCTGACAAGATGGAAGAAGCAAGATCGAAACATGATGGAAGAGAAAAGGCAATTATCAGCATTAATCCATTGCTTATTCATGTTCCAGATTGGCAAAGAGAATTAAGGGTATCTATTGCAAAGAAAATCGGATCTGAATTTAGCTCTTATAAGTGGGATTTGCCTAAGATTATGTGCAAGAATGATAAATTTTATGTTGTTGACGGTATGCACAGAATCATTGGCGCTTATTTTGGAAACATGAAATTGATTCAGGTTGAAGTATTGATCGGAATTACAGAAGCAGAAGCGGTTGACTTATTCTTGTCACAGCAAGACGATCGAAAAACCATGACTCCTGTCGATATCTACAGTGCGGCGCTTGTAGCTAAAAAAGAAGAATATGTTACATTAAAATCTATCTGTGACAGAAACCACATTGCTGTTAAGGGAGACAGGAACCCAGTAAAAAATCCTATTGGTATTTTAACTTCTGTCTCTGACGGTGCAAAGATGTCGAGAGTTTGTCCGGATTTATTAGACAGAATTTTACAACTTATCGTAAAACTACAATGGAACGGTGGGAAAAGTTATAGAGAAGGAAAGGCATTTAGCGCGAAAGTATTAAGAGTATTTAGAAAATTATATTCTTATTATGCAGGAAGAGAGACAGACATGGAAAGGGTTCTGTTGAATAACTGTAAAGGAAGTAAATATTTTAATGATAATTTATCAGAGAAGTGGCAAGATTCATTATTTGATTTCCTTTCCGGTGTGATCGAAAGGAATATTGATATTCCGGGAATTGAGTCTAAGACAACACGAAAAAGAACATCAAGAAAAGCAGTAGCAAAGACTGCATAAGAAAAACTTACATATTACGTTCTGTGAGTGTCACAGCTTGCAGAATGATTTCAGGGAAATAAAAAATACAACAAATAAACACAACAACAAAAGGAGAATAATACAATGGAGATTTTGAGCGAATTTACAATTTGCGGAAAGAAGTATTGCACTGTAAGAACAAAAGGCAGTGTATCAGTGGTGGAAAAATGGGAGTATAACAACGTAGTGAACAAGTATATGAGGAATGGAGGAAATAAGAAATGAATGTGATTGAAACAGTTATGACGGAAAAAGAATGGAAGAAACATAATAAAGAATGGTTAGAAGGATATGTTATAGCTGCTACGAGCCAGAAGTTTAAACGGTGGAAGCGCAGACTGAACTTTCAAAAGTTCTCTGGATTGATTTTGCTTCTTATCGCGTTGTTTATGACAGAAACGGATGCAAAAGTATATATTACTGTATTAGGTGTGGCGCTGACCGTGTACTGGAAACCATTTTGTAAGTAAGAATTATTAGAAAGAAAGTAGAGGAAAATATTATGAATATCGAAGTAAATAAGACAAATGTAAAAGTAGAAGGAAATAACCTGGTGATCGAATTAACAGAAGAACTAAGGAAGTCTTTAGGAATGAGGCAAGAGAAACAGTTATATGAATGCAAGGTTGGAAACGTGATTGTAGACGACATTGGAAATGAATGGTATGTGGTGGAACAGGATATTGAGAACAATAGAACCAAAGTTTGGAAAAAAGAGCTTATTGACGGAACTTATAAATTTGACAATGGGTCAAATGACTTTAGAACTTCTGAAATCAAGAATGTACTGAATGATGAAAATGGGAAAATTCTGTCTGATATCTACAAAGGATTTGGAAAAGAAAATGTATTATTAGATACAGTTGATTTACTTTCTATGGATGGGTTGGACACTTACGGAACATGTAATTGTAAAGTACATTTAGGAACTTTTGATGATTACAGAAAAGCCAGAAAGAATGGTATGTTTAGGACAGAAAATGAAAAACCGTTTTGGTTAGATACACCAGACAGTACAAATGAAGGATGCTCGGCTTCCTGTGTTCAGGTTGTTCACGGTGGTGGTGACGTGGGCTGCGGCGGTTGCTTTTGGGGCGTTTGTGGGGTTCGTCCGTTTTGCTCTTTAGACTCTTCAATCTGTGTATCAGTTGAATAACGTAGAACTTTGGAACAGTCAGGAACAGCTTTTTGCTGTTCCGTATGTTATGGAAACAAATAATGATTTTATCGGGAGGAAATAATGATGGAAAGATTTAAAAATTGGGAATGTAATTCCTATAGATTTAGTAATAAAAGAAAAGATTATGGATATCAGGATTTAAAAAAATATTTTTTCATTGATGGAAGTGAAGTTATTTATTGTAAGAAAGATTTTGGAGTATGCAAAGCTGGAAATTATTATCTTGTATCAGAAGGTTCTTTTTATGGATGTGGTTTTGTAGTAAATGATTGGACTCCTTTTGATAAGTGGCAAGGCAAAGAGTACATGAAAGATGGTTTGGAATACAAAGAAGGAATGAAATTTATATGGCATCCTATGAATAGAGCAACGAAGCAGGTTGAAGTAGAACATCCTCATTGCGGGAAAATTGTTACTGTTATTGGGCTAGAAACAATGGATAGAGTAAAAGTGTCTGTTGATGATTTTCCAAACTGTAACGACAGAAAAAATGCTAATCAATTTGTGGCTGATAAAGATGAATTGATACCTATGAAAAGATAATTTCAAACGGAGAAAACTGTATGAGAATTAAATTAGAAATGGGAGAATGGATTATTGATGATGAATATTTTATCACAAACGGATTAAACGGATACGAAGTATATATTTGTGGAAGTGAAGATAGCGAAGCTAAAGAAGTATATGCAAGCGACTCTTTTGAAGAGTGTTTGACATGGATTTACAACAGTTTATAGAGGAGAATCGCATGGAAATTCATTTATTTTGGATTGATAATAATTGGAGGAAAACAGGAGGAACGGCAAATAACTATAATCTTATTATTGATATGGAAAATAAAGTTTATAAGCAGTTTGTCAATCCTTTTTATGGGTATTATAAAGCGGAGGATATAGAAGTTAAAAGAAAGTCAGATATTGTAGATTACATAAAATACTTAAAAGACAATGGTTTTAAAGAAGAGGAAGATATATAAAACAGATAAAAATATTTTCAAAAGGATGAGAAATATGAAAAAAGTGATTGTATATGAATCTAATAAAAAATCAGTAACATTTAGAGATTTAAAAGATAAAGATTGTTTTTGCAGCAACGGAATTCTCTATATGAAAATTAGTGAACAAGATTTAAAAGAGTATGGAATAAATCAAGTAAATGCAATCAGTATTGAAAATGCAGGATTGACATTTTTTCAAGACGATGAAGAAGTCAATAGAGTACGAAGGAATATTTTGTAGAGTGAAAGCACGATTTTAAGAGGTGAAATGAGTATGAACATAAATACCAGGAAGAAACAAAAAACGGACAAAATGTTATTAAGAAATAATGAACGCAAGATGTGTGGATTACCATTACATAGAAAGAAAAGTAAAAAGCGAAGATATTTGACTAGGTGCGAAGCAGAAGAAACAATAGGCGCTTTTTTAGATTATTGTAACAGGGATTAGTTATTGGGAGGAAATAAACATGGAAATTAAAAATTTAGCACAGTTAAAAAGAGTAATCAAAGAGGGACGTAAATTTATTATTAGAAAACACTATATCAGATCAGAATGTGAGGGGCAGATTAGAAAGCCGAATGTAGTACAGACAAACGGGTTTTACAGTATCGAAGATGAAAAACCAGATAGCAAAATTACATTAGCCAACAATGGGAAAGGAAGTTGGATTAAATATGGTGTTACAACGCATTTTATTTGATGCCATAATTTGCAGAATTCGGAAAATTAAAATATCCCATTTTTAGCCTTGTTATAACGGTAATAATTTTTTCTATTACTGTTATAACAAGGATTCCAGGGGTTCGGGGATGGAAGATCCCCGTATTATTTCTGCACTATTTATTTTTCTGAAAATGGCATATTATAATGTGCTGATCAACAATATGGGAAAGCATCCGACTGGAAATTTGAAAACGGACTTTGCAAACAGTATTTTCGTGAAAATGCTATATGGGAAATTGAATTTATTTAACAGAACGAAAGAATGCTTTCATAAGAGGAAGGATGGTATATTATGGATTTACAGAAAATTGCGAAAATATTATATAATCTGTCTTTAGATATGGATTATGCGGACTCTTTAGAATACAAAGATGAAGAAGTAAAGTGTATCACAGAAGAACTGGAAATTTTAAAACAAAATGAATGTTTCAGTACGCTGCAAATGTTGGAAATGATCGCATTGAAAAATGAAGATATGGAACATTGGAAAGAGGGAAAATAGTATGTCATTAAGAGAATATCTAAAAGAACTGAAAATTGATCAAATTAAAGATGATACAGAATTTTGTGACAAGGAATACAATGCGATAATGGACTATTGCACAGAACGGAAATTCTTGATCACAGATGATGATTTAGCATGTATTGTTGATCGTGGTATGAATGATAGTTATGAGTATAGACGCGCACAATATATTAAGGATTTATGGTTAGATTTTGGCAATGTTCCGATGAACCCTAATACAGAATGTATTGAGGAAGAGTGGAATGGATTCGCAGCAGGATGGCATAGAACGTCAATCTGTGATTGGTTTGAGGAAAGTTATGGTGTAAGTGTTGTAAAAGATTTGATGGGATTGTAGGAGAAAATGATTATGGCAAAATATATTGTAGATTATTATGAAACATATGGCAAAACATATGAAGTAGAAGCAAATAGTAAAGAAGAAGCGGAAGAAATTGTAAAAGATGATATTATGAAAGGACGTAGGGAGTTACCATATAATTGTACGGATTCATGGTGTGAAGTAGAAGAAATAAATGAGTCATACTTGATTGATGGAGTGGCTACATGTTGTGGATATGATTTTGGAATTGATATGTATAAAGTAAAATTTTGTCCGATATGCGGAAAGAAATTGATTATAGAAGAATAAAATCGGAATTTCAAGATAAGAAAGGAGAATAAAAAATGGATATACAAAATATTTCTAAAAAGGATAGAGAAGTAACAATAAGTTTATCAGCAGATGAATTAGTAAAAATCTGTAATACTTTCTACCAAACGGAAGGAAGGAAAGATGACTTGTATCACAAACTTTATAGCGAACTTATGATTGCAAGAGATTTATGCCAATATGGTCATATTGATAATTTCTGTCTAAGTAGAATTGTCAAAAATAGGAATAGTTGTATGGATAAAATAAAGGGTGGAGTATTACCACAAAAACAAGCAGAAATATTCAATACATACATAGTGTGAAATGATATGCCGATGGCTTTTGGAAATTCAGATTGGAATATGATTTATTCTATGATTGTTGGAAATACAAATAGTGACAAAATTAAAGAGTGGAGAAACAGATCTTATGAGTAAAGAAGAATTTTTAAATTACATAATTGATTTTGCAATGGACACAGAATGGGGAGATTTAAAAAGAAGAGAACAGTTGAGAGCGTTGTTTACTTCATGGTGTTTTATTTTTGGAATAGATGCAGATACAAAGGAATGCGATGACGTTTTAGGTGCGATTTGTTTCAGAGCAGCTTTTGAAATGATAGAAGAGTTTGAAAACTATATGGTTGAGTTGATTGTGTAAAGGAGAATATGTGAATATGATTGGAAAACAAATTAAACTTTATGATATTTACAATTTACCACATGGAACACAAGTAACCATTGCTATAAATAAAAATGCATTCATGCCGGCGGTGTCATTCGGAGATAAATTTGGATTACGAAGCGGAGAATTTAAGACGGCAAAAGATATCGAAGATAATGGATGGGAAACATTCTTAGGTTGGAGTTGAAACTCGTATTTTAAAGAAATGATGGTAGATATTATGTATAGATTTGAATGGAATTTTGAAGGAATTAATGACGGAAAAAGTTTTGAACAGTTTGTTGAGGATATGAAAAATGAAGAAACTGGTGTGAATTATGAACAAGCAGCTAGATTATTCTATGATGATGAAAATGGAAACTGTGTAATGATTGAGTTGCAAGTGCCTACAAAAGAAATGATTGACTTAACAGAGGAAGAAGAAAGACCTTGGTTAGAAGGATATGATGTAAAACATTTAGAAGATTATGATGCATCAAAGGAAATTTACACAGGTATTGGAAACGGAACTGTTATTACTTTTGACAACGCAGAAGAATTGATGTTGGCATTACAAAGACATTGCAAAAGAATTAGGGAGAACAAGAAGTGGAGTTGCACATAAGTGTGTGAGTATATATAATGGAGAGTGAAGGAGGGATAAAATGGGAACGTTAATTGGAGGAATATTTTTATTGATGCTATGTGCGTTTTTGGAAAATCTCAGCGATAGTTTAAAGTAAAAAAATATTTGGAGGATGATATTATGGGTGGGATTATTTTTGGAACAGTTGTTATGATTGTAGGAGCGTTGTTTGCATTTGCAGAAAATCAAAAAACAAAAAATATGTCAGAAGATGAACGCTGGGAGTATGAGTGGAGAAAGATCAATAAAAGAAAGTAATTATGTATAGTTATAAGTCATCAGTTAATTCTGGTGACTTTTATAGTATATATAAGAAAAGAATATCAATTAGAGCAATCAGGAATATCTGATTGTTTTTTTTATTGCAAAACAGGAGGAATATTATGGGAAAGAAAAGAGATAACATGGAATATTTGTTCAAAGAACAAAGTAAAAGTGTAAAAAGGGGAATAAAGAATATGGAGAACTCCATGTATAACAGTTACAACATTTGCAACGTTGATTTTGAATTCGCTACAGAAATGAAAGCCGAAGGTTTATTACATGGAACACGATTTTAAAGAAAGAAGGTATTAAATGTGAAGGAGATTAAAAGAGAAGATATTCTATTAGGAGAATATGAAAAATTGTATTGTCGAAATGTATATGAATACCTTACTCGGAATAATAAGCCACAAGAACAGAAATATTATAGAACAGATGATGGAGAATTGTGGGAGATTAGTTATTTTCATGGAAAAGAATCAAAAGAATTTGCAGAACGATTGTCTGCATTAGAATATTTACAAAAGAAAATAGATATTGCAGAAGCGTTGGGATTTTAGGAGGATATTATATGTGTTATAAAATTGAAAAACAAAGAAAAATAGAACAAAAACTTGCAAAAGAATTAAAAGATATTCCTGATTTTATATCAGATTTTTTTGATAGATATAAATCAGCAGCTACAAAGAGAGTTAATTGGATATATATTAGAGATATGCTTAATTGGATGATCAATAATAAATATATAAATAAACAAAGCATAGCAGAAATCAATGAAACAGATATACAGATTATTACTAGTAATAATCTTATTAAATATCTTAACGAATTAAAAAATGGAATTTTAGGAAGAACAAATTCACTGGATTCTATCAATACAAAGAAGAATGTATTCAGTGCTTTTTGGAATTATTTACGACAAAATAAATATGTCGATGATAATGTGATTTCACATATACCTGGCAATCTATATAAATCTGAAAAAAGATATAAAGAAGTAGAAATCCCTACAGATGAGCAAGTGGAAAAATTCTTAGTAAATATCACAGATGGAAATAAAAATGAATTTAATATTATTAGAAATATTGCCATCGTTCAACTTATAAAGGGAAGTGGTATTCGTTCAGAAGAACTAATAAATATGGATATTTCCGATTTACATCTACACGAAGAAAAAAGACCGTATATGATGATTCTTGGAAAGGGAAATATACAAGAATATGACAAAGTTTATATGTCTGAACAGGCTAGAATGAATATTGAGGAGTATTTGAAAATTAGAACTTTTTTCGTAACAGAGAGAGAAATTAAAGATAACGCATTGTTTTTATCAAATGAAAATAACAGATTAAGTAAAGGCGCAATTACAGGATTTTTTAATTTATATTCGGAAGGCGAAATTTACCCACATATGTTAAGACATTGGGTTGGAAGTAAATTGTATGAAGAAACAAAAGATATTGTTCTTGTTCAAAGACAATTAAGGCACAAGAATTTGGAAACAGCAGCAAGATATTATGTACACATGGATGAATCTACTATAGCAGATGCTGTACTTGATTTGTAATATGTGTTAAAATAATATGTAATGGAGGTACGATATTGAGAGGAAATATATTGGTAGAGACGGAAGTATGGGGTTTCGCACAGGACAAACATATGAGATAAGCACAGAACTTACGAAAATCTACAGAGATAAGAAAAAGGTTGATGTAATTATGTTGAGAAGCGGGAAGTTGTTTTGTCCGTATGATTCCGTAGAGAGTATTTTGGAAAATTGGAAAATTGGAGAAACCATGATGGAAAACTTTATGAATGAGCCGGTTGAATTAATGAGGCTCGCAATCCCATTAGCTTTAGCTGATGGGTAAAGAGCCTTTATAAAAAGAGAATAATACAAATGAAAGGTGGTGATAGGTAAATGTTAAAAGCGTATAAATACAGATTGTATCCTAATAAAGAACAGGAAGAACAAATACAAAAAACATTTGGTTGTTGTCGTTTTGTATATAACCAAACTCTTTCTTATAGAAAAGATAAATATGAAACTGAAAAAGAAAGCATGAATAAAACATCTTGTAATAATTATGTTAATCAAATTCTTAAGAAAAAATATGAATGGCTAAAAGAAGTAGATAAGTTTGCACTAACAAATGCGATATATAACATGGATTTTGCATATCAGAAATTTTACAAGGAACATGCTGGATATCCGAAGTTTAAGAGCAAGAAAAATCATAAGAAATCATATACAACCAATATTACAGGAAAGAATATAGAAGTTTCTTTTGATAATAACAAAATTAAACTTCCAAAATTGAAATGGATAAAAGCAAAAATACATCGTAATTTTGAAGGAAGAATTAAATCTGCTACGATTTCACAAGTTCCAAGTGGAAAATATTTTGTATCTATTCTTGTGGAAACAGGACATACTCCATTGGAATCTACTGGATGTATGATTGGTATTGATTTAGGAATTAAAGATTTACTTATCACTTCTGATGGAGAAAAATTTGATAATATTCGTACTACTAAAAAATATGAAAATAGATTAGCAAAAGAACAGAGAAAATTATCCCATAAAATAAAAGGAAGTAAGAATTGGAATAAGCAAAGAATTAAAGTAGCAAGAATCCACGAGAAAATTCATAATACCAGAATTGACAACTTACATAAAGTCTCTCATAAACTAATTAGCGAAAACCAAGTAATAGTAACTGAGGATTTGGCAGTAAGTAATATGGTTAAGAATCATCATCTTTCGAAAGCAATTCAAGATTGTGGGTGGTACGAATTAACACGACAATTACAGTATAAATCTGATTGGAATAATCGGCAGTATATTAAAATTGGAAGATTTACAAAGTCAAGCCAGCCTTGTAATGTATGCGGATATATTAATATAAATACAAAAGATTTATCTGTTAGAGAATGGACATGTCCAGAATGTGGGACAATTCATGACAGAGATATTAATGCTGCAATTAATATTCTTAATGAAGGTTTGAGATTGCTAAGTGTAGCTTAGATATATTTTAGTACGGAAGGAACTGCCGGAATTTATGCCTGTGGAGATAGTAGGTTACGAAGTCGTAGAAGCAGGAAGCCCACCGAGCTTTAGCTCGTGGGTAGTTCACCAGAACTGGACAGAGAATGACATTATAGAAGAATATGAAAAATACAAAGACAAGAAAAAAGTTGCAAAAATATATGGAATTACTACGCAGCAGGTAACGGAAATTTTGAAAAGGAATGTATAATATGAACAGCGATATTTTTGAAATTATGCATAAAGATAGAAGAGTTGCAAGAATTGATTCTTCTGGAAGATGTAAGGTGTATTACAAAAGTTTTATGCCGTATAACCTATATCTTGAAGAAGAAGAAGATGTTGATACTCTTGTTAATAATATTACAAATTTCAATTATTGGTGTGCAACAAGAGTTCTCACATTGGATAGAAAATACGCTAAAGAAATTTTGAACAGTATAGGAATGAATCAGGCTGTAACGGACAAGGATAGAGCAAAAGTGGCGTTATCATATAGGTGTACATCATTGACAGATGTTTTCTGGGTAAGAAATAAAGGTGAAAAGATAACATTTTCTGAAGTGAATTTGTATGACAACCACTTGGAAAACATATTTATTGATATTGCCCTACGTGGAAAACAATATACAGTCAATAATGAAGATCTGGCAAAAGATTTGTCTACAAATGGTGTTTTCCCAAAAGCCTGGAAACGGACAGAAAAAGGATTTTCTCTGTTGAAAGACGGAGGAATAGAAGTTGTTGAGAAGGAACTTCTATCAAGTAAAATTTGTCAGTGTTTTGATGTAAAGCAGGTCATATACAACAGAAGTGTATTTGCTGAAGAACCGGTAACTATAAGTGAAAATATCACATCAAAGGACTTTTCCATTGTGTCTATGGAAGCATTTGAAGTGTATTCGCAAAATCATGACCGAAATATCCGAAAATATATTTTAGCACTTGATAAGCATGATTACTACATGATGAACATTATTGATTACCTTGTGGGAAACACTGATCGTCACTGGGGAAACTGGGGAGTTCTGGTAAATAATGTGAATAATAAACCAGTATCTCTTCATCCATTGATGGATTTCAATAAGACATTTAACTCGTATGAAACAATAGAAGGTTCTAATTGCCAGACTTGCTTTGGGAAAAGAATCAACCAGAAAGACGCTGCATTAGAAGCTGTAAGAAAAATTGGATTGAATCAAATCAAAGAAGTGAATTATGATTGGTTTGAATATTTTCCAGAATATGTTGGGATGTTCAAGAAACGGTATGGAATTTTGAAGAGAATAAATGATTGATTTCAAGCGAGGGGAATTATGAAGGAACAAAAAATATGCCCGTTTTGTGGTTCAGAAAAGGGATACTATGTAACAGAAAGAGTAATTAGAGATTTGTTTTTTAATTACAATAATGAGCCATGTGGAGCCACTGAGGATGTTACAGAATTTTGTAGTAAAAGGCGAAGGTGCATAAACTGTGATAAAATACTTCCGAAAAAGATGTTTGAGTAATATACAATCTAGGATATACAAGGAGAAATATATGTTTAAAATAGAAGTTGATTGTGTGAATGTGTGTACTTGTACCATTTCTGATGAAGACGAACAAAGAATAAAAGACTATATAAAGAATAATCCAGAAAAATTTAAATTTATGTCAGATAAGGAGGCTATTGTAGAAGCTGTTTCTGAATTGGAAATTGATTTATATAATGATTATGTAGAGTCTGACAGTTATACAAATGATGTTCGATGGTCTGAATTTGAAGAACGTAGTGCGGAGGAAATATTGAATGGATATAACCATTGCAAATCTAAATTGGGTTATGGTAATTTAAAAATAGAAGAACAAAGAAAATATTTTGAAGAACATCAACAGAAATTTAAGGAAATAATTAGAAAATATAATTCAGGACAAATATGCTGGTGATCTTATATAAGAAATGTTGATAATAATTATGGTTAAATGGTAATAGTATTTTCGAATATTACGAAAATGCGCAATAGATATGGACGGTATAGATAGTCAAGTTGAAACAATCTGTTGCGACACCGCAGAAGATATTGATTTTGATAAGAAAGAAATATTAAATCAATGTGAATATGCTGAAGAAATATAGGTTTTATTTGGATTGAGAGGTGTTATAATTGGATACTACAAATAAACATATTGGAAATCAATTGTCACAAATGTCCGATAAAGATATAAAAGAAGTATTTGAACAATACGCACATAAATTAGAACTTGATAAATTTGATAACGGGAAAAATTGGGAAATTAGTGTGCTTCATATATTAAATGATATATTAATGTGTAATCATTTTGATAACAATGGAAATATGTTATTGATTGATGAAGACATAACTTCTGATAAATATTGGGACAAATTAAATGACTAAAGTTGGTCAGATTGGAGCGTTTTATGAGAAGAAATTTATTTATTGGCATTCCTAACGATAAATTGAAGGAATGCTATGAAAGTTATAAAAGAGTGCAATGCAAACGAGAAGAGAAAAAGGAACTATTTTCTGAGTTAGCAATAGAATATGAAACAGAAGTTGGAGAAAAGGCTGCTATTGCAATATGTCAGTCTGATATGTTTAATGAAATTGCACATAGATATTTTAAAGCATATGATAGATTAGGCGTTTTAATAGATGATATGATGTGATATTATGGAAAAGAAATTTAAAACAGGAGATAGAGTTTATCATAGAAATTTAAAACAGTATGGGAAATTTATTGGTTATGCGTGGGAATCTGATGATGAGTGTGATGTTGAATTTGAGGAAGAAGATGGATATGTAGAACAGAAACATGTAAGCGTCAGTTGGCTTGATTTAGCAGATAGCATAGAGCCTGTTTTAGCAGCTAATGGAGAACCTATTAAAGATCGTGGAAGTTTAATAGATTTTTCTAGATAGATTCTAAGTTTTATATCAAATGAGGAGGTAATATATTGTTATCGGTTAATGGTTCAGGATTTAAAGTGAATGGTAAATGGTATTATATCAACGATGTATTAAAATATCCGAATACAAGCATAAAGAGAATTATATTGTTTGGATTTTATGATAATGAACAGTATGAAGACAATGATTGTGGTTGTGGTTTTTATACTGCGACAGTAGAACTTATTGGTAATGAATGGAAATTGGATAAAAAATCTATTTCCGGCATTGATTGGTATTCTTTGGGAGAAAAAGAAGAAGATAAAGATATTATAAGAGCTGTACAAGAAGTAGTTAGTCATGAGTGTGCTTATATGGACGAAAACGGTAAATGCTCTGTTAATGTATGTAAAGTTTGCAAAAATACATATGTTCCATGTGGTTCTTATGTTATAAATAAACCATATTATTCAAAAGATTAAAATCCGTGAGGTGTAATTATATGTTACAATACAGAGAATTTCTTAGTTTAACAGATGAAGAAATTAAATTTATTCTTACTGAAATGTTCAATCCTACTAAGATTGTAAACATTGAAAGAGACAAAGAATGGAATAAAATCACAGTAGAAATGACAACTGGTGGTTGGGATGATGGCGAAGGTGGAGAATTTGAGATAGAGGATATAATCACTTTAAAGATGCCAACAGTTTATGATTGTGGTTTGGAAGTGGATTTTTCTTTAACAAGCGAAGATAAATTGAAATGGGAACAATTTTTGTTAGCAAAAGGATGTGATTATAGGTTAAAAGATAATCCATATATGGAAGAATGTTAGATAAAAATTATTTAAAAATATAAAAAGGTTGGTGATTTTGTATGGTAAAGAAATGTTTACTTAAAAGATTTGGGATTTTAGAAGTAAATAAATATGTTGCGTATAGAGTACATCCTAATCCAGATTTATTATATATTTACTTCTATGACGATTGGCATACCGTTCCAAAGGAGGATGTCGAAATTATCAACATATAAATATAAATAGAATTTAACTTTCATCTGGGAGGTGTAAATGTTATGAGAAAAGTAGTTTTAGAACCGCACAAAGAAAAGTCAAACTTATGGTGTTGGAATGTGTTGCAGTACAGTGAAAGCCAAGATACATGGTATAGCATTGGTTCCGGGATAGAAGTAAACTGGGATATAGCAGCTAGAAAAGCTAAAGAAATAATAAAGATGTAATAAATATATGTAAGACGATACTTATTCTGTATCGTCTTTTTCATTGGATTCATGTAACTTGCAATAATATAAAAGAAGTCTATTTAACGCTGGATCCTCAGATTTGAATAAATCAGTTGGAGTACATTCTAGTGCGATACATATTCTTTCTAGTGTGTCAAAATTTATTTTGCTTGTATCTCCATCGTAAAGTTTACATGCCGCAGGATACCCGACCCCGATCGCTTTTGCAAATTGATTTTTATTCTGAAATTTTTTATCTACCAGATCTTTAATATCTAAGCGCATGTATTCACCACCTGTTCGTTATATATTGTTTACAGTATATAGTTTAGCATATATTCTTTAAAAAATAAATATATTTTATTGAATATACTCTTGACAATATACTGTAAAGAGTATATACTTATGATATCGAAAGAGAGAAGTACATAGATTAGGAGAAAGGAGGATGCGTAATTATGAAAATTAAATTTGAAAAATTTGATATTGTAATGGTTGACTTTGGAGATAACACTATAGGAAGTGAACAAGGCGGGAAAAGACCAGCAATTATTGTACAGAATGATATAGGAAATCATTTCGCTGCAACAACCATCGTTATACCATTTAGTACAAAATTAAAAAAGATAAACCAACCTACGCATACTCTTATCAAAAAGGGAAGAGGTACAGGGTTGGTAAAAGATTCTATTGTTTTGTGCGAATGCATAAGAAATATTTCAGAATTAAGAATAGAAAAATACCTTGGAAAGATAACATCTATGGACGATAAACGTGCAATAAAGATTGCATGTGACGCAAATTTTATGTGGGGAGATGATGTGGCATGAGATATGTATTGATGGACATTGAAGAAGCTGTTAAGCACTGTAAAGGGAAAAAAGTTTTAGTTGCAGAACAAGACCTTGAAAATAATGAGGTGGTAGGTTTTGAAAGAAAAACTTTTCAGGAATGCAAGGATATTATCGAGCGATCTGAAACAATAGCAAAAATTTGTGATGACTTTTTAAACCAGCTAAGAGTGTTTTCTGAAAAACAATTAGATTTGATGAACATAAAACCTATCGGAACTATGAGTACAATATTAGTTCATGATCCTTTCCCGGATACAGAAGAACAGAAAAGAACAAAAAATCGAACAAACGTTCTGTCAACTATTGACAAGAACAAGTGTTCGTGTTAATATACTTTTTGTAAACATAATAAAAAAGAAGAGACGGAAATCCATCACAGGTGCGCCAACACCTCCGGTTCCGGCTCTTCTAAAACCAAAAAACGCATTTCCCAAAAATGGGAGTGCTAAGAACAGCTTGCGCTATCCCTACTAGTATAATACATATTTTTTTCAAAGTAGTCAAGCGTATCAGCTAAAAATTCCAAATATTGGAAAACTGAATATTGAAATTTACTTTTTATTCGTGTGGACAAGTTTCTAAACGTTTATTTCTGATGCAATTTTTTAAATAGGAGTGAAATAAACAGTGAATAACGCAATGAAAAGTAAAAAAGAAAGGGTGGTTGAAATGAATTATGTCGTGACGAACGACAAATTGTACATTAGGTTAAGTTCTGATGGTTCTCCTGTAACTTGTTCTAAACGCAACGCTCAAGTATTTGAAAAGGACAAGGCGGATAATATTCTAAAGAATCTTCCAAAAGTATTGAAGAACTTTCGTTTTAAAGTAAAACCTGTTCCACAATCTGAACAGGAAGTTCCTCAGAACAAAACAAAAACAGATAATGTGCAATCAGAAGAGAAGAAATACATAAGAAAAGATTCGTACATACCGTGCGACGAGGTTGTACAGTGGATCGAAAAATCAAGACAGTGTAGCGAATTTGTGGAAGACGCTACGAGAAGAAGAGCAGTATTACATAAAAAATTGGCAAATGTTGATCGTGAATTGTCAAACTGTATGCATCAGATTGAATTAGAAAAATGGAAGTCAGGTTGTGATGGATACAAATTATATAAGTTGGAAAAAGAAATTCTTGAAAAACGAAGACAGATTAAAGATGAGTTGGTAATTATTCAATCTGTCCTGGACAATACAAAATGTACGATTGGGATTAAGAATATTGAAAAGACTTTTAATCGTCTTGGTACTAGAAGATTTGAGATAAGAATCATTGAAGACGATGATTTCTTTGATGAATTACAACCTGATTCATAGTAATAATAGAATCAGGTTGTATGAAACTACTTATCATCATTGATAAATTTGACTACATCCTCAATTTTACAATCGAAATATTTGCAAATGGTGTCAAGAGTGGACATAGAAATATATTCATCTTTACCAATCTTGGCTAATGTAGCCATACTTATTCCGGTTTCTAAACGAAATTGAGTTTTGCTTAAGTCGTTATCAATAAGCAGCTTCAGCAAAGGTTTGTATGAAAACATATTACACCTCCTAATATTTAGATTATAACATTATATATTCATATGTCAATGGAGGAATATTCAGATATGTGAATATATTTATTGACAAATATTCAGATGTGGTGTATGTTGTATTCATAAAAGCGAATATAAAAATTAGATATCTAAATATTTTGTATGAGAGGTCATAAAGATGGACAAGAATAAAATTCTCGAAGACTATATCGGAAATGATATGAAAAAAATTCGTAAAATATGCGACAAAATCATTTCCAAAACAAATATCCCGAAAATGTATTGGGATGATTATTATGATAAAGCTGTCGATATTCTTCTGAAGAGTATGGATACATATGATGAGTCGAAAAATTGTAAATTTAGTACATATTTCTATGGAAACCTTGTAAGAAGAAAAGAAACGTGGAAAAGAGATTGTATAAGGTTTAAAAGATGTAATCTTGTAATAGATAGTAAAGGAAAAATTATGAGAGATAAGGACGGAAATCCTATAGTTATTCCAGATATATCCATACATATGAAAGTTGATCCAGATGAAGATTACACGTTGGAAGAAGGCATTTCTTCTGGATTTAATTTAGAAGGGGAAATTATAAATAGACTTCACCCCACAACAGATAAAATTGAAATGTATAAGAGCAATTTATCTTATAAGCAACAAAAGGCGGTCGATCTCATATGCGATGGATACACTCAAGATGAAATTATTGAAGAATTAAACATAACAGAAAGAGAATATAAAGACAATATACTTGGGACTATGCGTCTTTATGAAAATGTAAAAGTGTTATTGTGCGAATAAAAAATTGGAGGAATATAATCATGGCAAAGAAAATTAGAAAAAAGACATTATCGCTAGATTCTTATTTAGAGAAGATTGTGGAAGAAGATATTAGTGATAATCAGGACGTTCAAAGACTGTTTTGTTGGGAAAATGGAATGGTGAATGAGTTAATCAAAACTGTATTAACTGATGATTATATTCCACCAATTATCTTAGGAGAAGAAGATTTGGACGAAGACGTTGTGCAGCAATACATTGTTGATGGAATGCAAAGAAGTTCTGCGTTGGTTAAATTTAAGCATGAAAACTATAAAATTACAGCTACTTTAGAAGATCCGATTATCCAATATCAGAGAAAAAAGAAAGATGAAAATAATAAAATCTGTAAAGATGAATACGGAAAAGTTATTTGGGAATCTGTTGAATATGATTTGAGAAGAAAAACATATGAAATGTTACCGCCAGAATTGAAAAAAATGTTTGATGATTATCAGATTGACATTACAATACATCAGCATTGTACGATGTCACAGATTAGTAAATTGGTGAGAAGATACAACAATCATTTGGGAATGAATACATCTCAGAAAGCATTTACTTATATTGATTTACATGCAAGAAAAATAAGGACAATATCTGAGAAAAATAAATTCTTTAAAAATTGTATGTCTTGTTCCGGTAAGCAGCAATCGAAAGGTATTAGAGAAAGACTTGTATGTGAATCTGTCATGACAACGTTTTTCTTTGATAACTGGAAAAGTGCAATAAAGAACATGAGCAAATATCTAAATGAGAACGCAACGGAAGAACACTTTGATACTGTAAATGAATATTTTAGCAGGATTGAATCTGTGTGCAAAGATAATTTCACAGAAGTGTTTGTGCCAAAAAATGTTATTGTTTGGATCCCTGTGTTTAAAGAGTTTGCTAAATTTGGATTAGATGATATTAAGTTTAAGGATTTTGTAGAAGAATTTGAAAAGTCTTTATATAAAAAAGATGTAAATGGAGTAACATTTGACAAATTAAATGAGGATCGTCATACAAAAGGTAAGGCTATTTTAAAAGAGAAAATTAACATCTTAACTGCTCTCATGAAAGAGTATTTACATATTAAAGAAGATGAAGAATGTCTTGTCGAAGTGGGAGAGAATAATGTAATAGATAATGCTTCTTCAGACCAGAACGCTCTTGAATTTATCAAAGAAAATGTTAAAGAAGATGTGATTGATGAAGACATCGAATTATATAAAATTCAGTTAGATGACTGGACAGTAGAGGTTGATAACTCATCGAAACTTCTTGAACCTGAAAACATGAATTCTTTACTTGCTGTTGTTGCGTACAGCTTTGAAACAAACATAGATTTAGAAATTCCGGAGTGGATGGTAAGTTTCTTTAACAGAAATTCTACATATATTAAAGATCAAAAAGAAAATTATACATACATGGTAAATGATATTGGTGAATTCTTGAGACATAAATATGAACTTGCTGGATAAATGGAGGTGAATAATATATGGATAAAACATTTTGGAACATAATGTCAATCGGTGGATTAATTACATCGTGTTTAGCCGGTGCTAGATTATATGAAATTGGAGAAGATTCATTTTTCTATGGTTTTATTCTCGGTGTCGGAGCATTGATGTTCGCTGCAAAATATATGGGAGAGGAAGAATGAGGTAAAAAGATGAGATTTAACTGGGACGAATTTAAAAATAAAGACAATAAGATTACTAAAGTGTTTAGATATGGCGAAGGTGGTTTGATGAAAATTGCAACAGATGTAAGACAATGTAAGACATATCTTGAAGATGTAAAACAGCAGTGTACATATTTTGGAGAAAACAAAGACTATGCTTTTATTAATGTTGGCTCAAGCGTACTTGTAAAAAATGTAATAGCTTTATATAAGAAACTATTGTCTACAAATTACACAGTGGATGATATTCAAGTGTTGACTTCTCATAAAAAAGGCGATTTTGGTCAGGTAGAAATTAATAATCAGCTACAGAAAATAGCGAATAAAAATTATGGAAGCCAATCTTATATGAAAATAGGTGATGTAGTCTACTATAAAGATGACATAATTATTCAAAATGTAAATAATTATCACGCAATGATTTATTACGAAGATGATTTTGTTTCAGAAGATGCTCCGAAAGAAACTTTTATTGCAAATGGTGAAACCGGAAAAATTAGAGAGATAACTCAAAACAAGGTTGTTATTGAATTTGACGATGTTCTGGTTGAGTACGATAGAAGTGCAATGCAAATGTGTGGATTGGGATACTGTATTACTATTCATAAATCTCAAGGAAGTAGTATAAAAGTAGTTATTTTGCTTACTCCATCAGCGCATACATATATGTTAAATTCTAATTTGATTTATGTAGGACTCACACGAATGAAAGAACGGTGTTTTCATTTTGGAGATGTAACAACTGTGAACAGAGCTATTAAGAAAAAAGCTAATTTAGCGAGAAATACATCTATGCAGAAATTATTAAAAAGGAGAGTAAAAGGAGATTGAAGTTATGAGAACTGATATTGTATCATGCAAAGACTATGTAGAAATTAAAAAGAAGGAACTAAAAGAAGAGATCAAACATCTTGATAAAAAACCAGTCCTCGCTGTAATTCAGATTGATGATGATCAGGCATCAAACTCTTACATCAAAGGGAAACAAAAAGATTGTGATGAGATTGGAATAGAAATGCGTCATGTAAATATTTATTCTAATACAACAGAACAAAAGGAGGTTGAATGTGTTATCACAGATATTGCAAAATCTGATGCAGATGGAATTATTATTCAACTTCCAATTCCTGATAAATATAATTTAGAACGATTACAACACTTGATTCCTCCAGAAAAAGATGTAGATGGATTTAGAAAAGACAGTTGTTTCAAACCATGTACGCCAAAAGGAATTATCGATTGGATGGAATATAACAACTTCGAGTTTGAAGGCAAAGATTGCTGTGTATTAGGCAGAAGTAAAATTGTTGGGCTTCCATTGACTAATATGCTGATCGAAAAAGGAGCAACAGTTACATGCTGTAATAGTACGACTCCGAGTACATGGTACTACACTAGAAATGCAGATTATGCTTTTTCTGCAGTTGGAGTTCCAAACTATTTTGATTTTTCAGACTTCCAAGATTTCTGTGAACTTGTTGTAGATATTGGAATTAATCGAGATGAGAATGGAAAATTATGTGGTGATGTAAACAATGCTGGTTTTGAGAGTAGTTTAAATGATACATATGTTACGCCGGTACCCGGCGGGGTAGGATTACTCACAAGATTGACATTAATGCAAAACGTTGTAGATGCATATAAAGTTCAGAAAATGAAGGGATGATTTAATGTTTAAATTTTTTAAATGTAATCACGAATATAAAGAAGTCGGCAAATATTACACAATCGTAATGGATTATGAGTGTAAACATATTATGGCTGTTTCTGTATCCGAATGTACAGTTTGTGGAGAACGAAAATCTGATGTTGTATATGAAGAAACTATTTCTTCAAATTCAGAATACGAAGTTGATGATGTGATTCAAACATTAGAAGATAGAGGGTTTTGTCCAAAATTAAACTTCATGTTGGATGATTATGAACGAAGAAAAAATGCAAAGGAGTGATTTGATGGATAAGGTCAAAAGAATTAAAGAGCTTGTAGAGCAGCTAAACGAATATAGAGATGCTTACTATAATGAAGCAAGATCTGATGTTTCTGATGCAGAATACGATAGATTATTCGATGAATTATCGGAGCTTGAAAATGAAACTGGTGTTGTGTATACGAATTCGCCAACACAGTCCGTTGGGTATGAGGTGAAATCTGAACTAGAAAAGGTTAAACATTCCCATCCAATGCTATCACTGGATAAAACAAAATCTGTAGATGATTTAGTAAAATTTGCTGGAGATAAAGACTGTATTTTAAGTCTGAAAATGGATGGATTGACATGTCTTCTTACATATGAAAATGGAGAGTTGGTTCAGGCAGAAACTCGTGGTGACGGTGAGATCGGCGAATTGATTACACATAATGCAAAAGTGTTTGAAAATATTCCGTTATCGATTGATTATAAAGGTCATTTTGAAATCGAAGGAGAGGCGATTATTACATATGAAGACTTTGACAAAATCAATAAGTCATTGCCAGACGATAAAAAATATAAGAATCCGAGAAATTTAGCTTCTGGATCTGTACGACAATTAGACAGTAAAATTGCAGCACAACGCCATATTAAATTTATCGCGTGGAAAGTGCCAACAGATATTGCGTCAAGTAGTTTTATCAATAGATTGCAGTATGCTTTAGATATAGGATTTGACACTGTTCCATTTTTACCTATTCGTGGAAATTGCAATGCTGAATTTATTAATATTGTGGTAGAACAATTACGAAAACGTGCAAAGGAAAAGAGCTTCCCGATTGATGGCTTAGTGGCAACGTACAATGATATTACATACGGAGAGTCACTTGGAATGACAGGTCATCATCCTAAACATTCTATTGCATTTAAATTCGCAGAGGATTCAGAAGAAACTGTATTGAGAGAAATTGAATGGAGTATTGGCAAGACAGGAACTCTTACACCAGTAGCAATTTTTGATTCAGTTGATTTGGCAGGAACATCAGTGAGTAGAGCTTCATTGCACAACATTAGTATTATGAAAGAATTGAATATTTCTATCGGATCAACAGTAACAGTTGTAAAGAAGAATGAAATTATTCCACAGATTATTTCCTGCGATGCAAATGCTATGGATGCAGATATTCCTACAACATGTCCTGTATGTGGCGGAGAGACTCGGATTGTAAAAGAAAACGATTCAGAAGTTTTAATGTGTGTTAATCCTCATTGTAAAGGCAAGCTACTAGGAAGAGTTTCTCATTTTGTTTCCAAGAAAGGTATGGATATCTCAGGTTTGTCAGAAGAAACAATTAAGAAACTCATTGAACTTGGATGGATTACAGAGATTACAGACATCTACAATCTTGACCAGTATTATGATAGGTTATCTACAATGTCTGGATTTGGAAAGAAATCAGTAGACAAGTTAAGAACATCAATTGAAAATAGTAAAACCGTAAGATTGGATAAATTTATTGCATCATTAAGTGTTCCTGGGATTGGAACATCACAGTCAAAAGAGTTGGTTAAAGCTTTTGGTACATGGGACAAGTTTAGAGATGCAAGCGTTGGTTATTATGACTTTACGCAGCTTGACGGTTTTGGAGATGTATTAAATAACAATATTCATTCTTGGTTTGAAGATATGAGTAATATTGCAGATTATCTTGCTTCTCTTATGACGTTTGAATCAGAAGACAATTCTAAAACAAACAATTCTTTGAATGGCAAATCATTTGTTGTTACCGGAAAAGTATATAAATTCAAAAATCGTGATGAAGTAAAAGAAGCTATTGAAAAATTCGGTGGGAAAGTAACAGGTTCTGTAACAAAATCCACATTTGCTTTAATCAATAACGATATAGAATCCAATAGCAGTAAAAATAAAAAAGCAAAAGAACTTGGTGTTCAGATTATTAACGAAGAACAGTTAATTGAGATGTTGGGCATGTAGTTATTCTGCATACCGAAACAACATTATAATAGGAAGGAGTTTTGATTATGGAAATTAGAATTAAATTAAATACTGTAAAAAATGCAATGCTATTTGCAACGGTTTGTGACAATTATGAAGAAGACATTGATTATATTTGTGGGAGATATCAGATTGATGCTAAATCAATTCTTGGGATTATGGGAATTGGACTCGAAAGAGAATGCACAGTTGTGTTCCATTCAGAAGATGAGTATGTAAAAAATAAATTTAAAGAAGATATGAAACTATGGATTGTGGAGGAATAATTTATGAATAAACCTGATTTATCAAAAATGCGCGTAGAAATCAAATGGGCTGAAGATATGTGGCAGCAGATTAAAGATGCAACAATGACTACGATTGGGAAAGACAAAGGTTCTTATCCTGATCATGATTGGAAGTTGAAACTTTTAATGGCTGAGCATTCTCCAATTAGACTTGGTTCTGTTATCGTAAAAATTTACGATGCACCTCAATTTGTGCATGGACATTTAGTACGTCATTCCAATGGTGCCATCCCATTTGATCCTAGTGGAATCGTTCCGTTTGTATCATCGCTCAGAAGTGACAGAAATGATTATGATGAAGTGCCAAACAGAAATACATTGCAGAGTGCTACATATTACTTTAATTTTCAGGCATTGATTAATGTATCACGAAGGAGATTGTGCAATTGTGCAAGCTATGAGACAAGGAAGGCGTTTGGAATGATTAGAGACGAAATTGTTAAATTTGAGCCAGAAGCAGCAAGCAGAATGGTTAAAGAATGTGTGTATAGAAATGGTCTGTGTCCGGAAATGTTTACGTGCAAATATAATAAAACGAAAGCATTTGAAGAGGAACTAAAGGAATATATTAAAGGATTTGAAAACCAAATCTGCGATAAAACTAATATTAGAAAAGGGATGGACGAATAATGTCAGATGCAATTTATTATTGTAAACATGAAGAAAATGATTGTCCTGTAAAAGATACATGTGAAAGATATGTGGATGCAGAACAGCACCAATGCAAAGTTACATTATATAAAGCAATGTGTGTAGACGATAATGGACGAGTATTATTTATTAATAAAGCACCAATTATTGCAGAAGAATCAGAGGTGAAATCTGAATAATGGCGATTATTATTTTTGGGAAAACAGCAAGCGGGAAAAGCAGAATTGTGAATGAGCTTGTGAAAAGAGGATATAAAAAGATTGTAACGACTACAACAAGACCAGCAAGAAAAGGTGAAGTTGACGGAATTGATTACAACTTTATTACCGATGATGAATTTAAAGAGCTTATTAATACAAGATATTTTGCAGAGTGGAAGAAATATGACACAGTAGACGGAACGTGGTATTATGGTTCTCCTCTCGATGAAATATCCAGATCTGATAACAAATCAATCGTGATTCTAACTCCGGATGGTTATAGAGATATCAAAGATGAGTTAGATGAACACATTTCTATTTATATATACGCAAATAATAAGACAATTCGAAACAGATTATCCAAACGTGGAGATAAAAAAGAAGAAGCTGATCGTAGGATTTTACATGACAATAAAGATTTTAAAGGTGCGGAAGAATTAGCAGATAGAATCTTTTATAACAACGACGGTAAAAATATCGATGATTTAGTAGATGAAATATTTGAATATTTAAAAACGAGAGAGGGAGAATAAATAAATTGATTAGAACAAGTGGGATGTTGGTGAGAGAGTTGGGAATGTATCCTGACGATTTCATCACAGTTAGATTAGGAGAAGAAGAATATGTAATTGATAGTATTGGACACACGAAAACACATGGAAATATTGATGATACCTCTCATTTATGTTTAAACGTGAGAGATGGTGGTAGTGGTTTTGTTAGGAGGTGAGATGAACATGGATTTTAATCAACTGGGTACAGTGATTTTCGCAATCGGTACAACAATGTGGATCCCAATCTGGGCGCTGTTTGAAGGTGTTGCAAAATGTATTCGTGCATTCAAAGGTACAGATGTGACAATGTTTAGAAATAACAAAAATCATGAATGGTCTGATTTTGATGATGAAGATTTGGAAGAAAACGAACCGAAAGAAGCGAATAATGCAACGGAACAGAAAACCAAAAGAACTAGAACTACAACGAAGACAGCAAAAGATAGTTCTCAGAAGTAAGAAAGGATGATGTGATTGATGAAAGTAATTAAGAAGGATGGAACACTAGAAGAGTATAACGAACAGAAAATTATTAATGCTATTGATAAATCTGCACAGAGAGAAAATTTTACATTTTCACAAGATGAATATGGAATGATCTGCAACAGAGTTCTTAACGAGGTTGATGAAGAAGACTTTGAGAATGATGAAGTTCCTGTAGGTTTTATTCATAATATTGTAGAAAAAACACTTCTTGATTTGTTTCCAAAAGTAGGATATCAATATCAGCAATATCGTAATTATAAACTTGATTTTGTACATATGATGGATACGGTATACGAAAAAAGTCAATCTATTAGATATATTGGAGACAAAAGTAATGCCAATACGGATTCTGCATTGGTTGCTACAAAAAGGAGTCTTATTTATAACGAATTAAGTAGTGAATTATATAAAAAATTCTTTTTAACCTTAGATGAAAAACAAGCAATGAAGGATGGTTTTATTTATATTCATGATAGAAGTGCTAGATTGGATACATTTAACTGTGATCTTATGCGTGTTGGAGAAATTATGAAAAATGGGTTTGAAATGGGAAATATTTGGTATAACGAACCTAATTATCTTGATACAGCATTTGATGTTATGGGTGATATTGTTTTGAGTACGGCAGCTCAACAATACGGGGGGTTTACAGTCCCAGAGGTTGATAAAATTTTGTCTCCATATGCAGAAAAATCATATAAAAAATATTACAAAGAATTTATTGACATCGCAAACGAGGTCGAAGCATCAGGGTTTACGGATTTATATAACGACGCAGAGAAATTTGCTGTTAATAAAGTGAAAAGAGATTACGAACAAGGTTGGCAAGGAATTGAAATGAAGCTTAATAGTGTCGGGTCAAGCCGGGGGGATTATCCATTTGTCACGATGACTTTAGGTTTAGCAACAGATAGATTTGGTAAAATGGCTGCTATTACATTATTGAATGTTCATTCTGAAGGACAAGGTAAAAACGGTTTTAAACGTCCTGTATTATTCCCTAAAATTGTATTTTTATATGATAAAGAACTTCATGGAGATGGAAGCGAAAAGTATCAAAATGCAGATGTATTCAATGCCGGAATTAATTGTAGTAGTAAAACAATGTATCCAGATTGGTTATCATTGACTGGAGAAGGATACGTTCCAGAAATGTATAAAAAATATAAAAGAGTTGTCAGTCCAATGGGTTGTCGCGCATTCTTGTCCCCATGGTATGAAAAGGGCGGCATGTATCCTGCCGATGAAGGCGACAAGCCTATTTTCGAAGGTAGATGTAATCTTGGCGTTGTATCTTTAAATCTGCCAATGATTTTTGCGAAAGCAAGACATGAGTCAAAAGATTTTTATGAAGTGTTAAATCAGTATTTGGATCTCATCCGTGGTTTACATAAACGTACATATGATTATATCGGAGAACTTAAGGCAAGTGTAAACCCAGTGGCATTTTGTGAGGGCGGTTTATACGGTGGAAATTTAAAACCAGAACAAAAGATTAAATCAATCTTGCCACCAATGACAATGAGTTATGGTATAACTGCATTAAATGAATTACAAAGACTATATAACGGGAAATCTATTAGAGAAGATGGAAATTTTGCATTAGAAGTCATGAAATATATTCAAGAATATGTTGATAGAATCAAAAAAGAAGACAGTATTCTATATGCAATTTACGGAACTCCTGCAGAAAGTCTTTGCGGATTACAAGTGGAACAGTTTAGAAAAATGTATGGAATCGTTGAAAATGTATCAGATAAACCATATGTTAGCAATAGTTTCCATTGCCATGTTTCAGAGGATATATCTCCGATTGAAAAACAAGATAAAGAACAAAGATTTTGGAATTATTTTAATGGAGGGAAAATTCAGTATTGTAGATATAATTTAGGATACAATACAGAGGCTATTAAAACATTAGTATTAAGAGCGATGGATAAAGGATTTTATGAAGGCGTAAATCTTGCATTGTGCTATTGTGAAGATTGCGGTTATCAACAAGTGGAAATGGATGTTTGTCCAAAATGCGGAAGTTCAATGATTACAAAAATTGATAGAATGAATGGATATCTTGGCTTTACAAGAGTGCATGGAGAAACCAGATATAATGAAGCGAAAAATGCTGAAATCGCAGATAGAAAATCTATGTAGTTGGGAGAAAATCTATGAATTATCACAATATAACAAAAGACGATATGTTAAATGGAGAAGGATTACGGGTTGTATTGTGGATTTCAGGTTGTAGTCATAGGTGTAGGGGATGTCAAAATCCCCAAACCTGGGATTGCAAAAGCGGAATCCAATTTGATGAATCGGCAAAAAAGGAAATATTTGATGAGTTATCAAAAGACTATATTGCCGGCATTACATTTACTGGTGGCGATCCACTTCATCAAAAAAATCTTGAATCCGTTCTGGATTTGGTTAATGAAATTCGTCTTTCATATCCAGAAAAAACAATCTGGCTGTATTCCGGATACACATGGGAACAAATCATGTATCCAGTTGTTACTAATGATTTTAATCCAGAAAGAGACAAGTTCCTGAAAATGCGCCGAGAAATTGTAAAACAGTGTGATGTACTTGTAGATGGGCGCTATGAAGAAGACAAGAGAGACGTTACATATCACTGGGCAGGCAGTACAAACCAGAGAGTGATTGATGTCAAGAAAACATTAGAGCAAGGAAGTGTGATTCTATGGGAGAATCAGTAAAAGTAAAAGATATTCTGTATTATGCAAGAATCATTCCTACGGTTGGCATATTTGATGTATGCCAACTTATAATCAGAACAGTAAGAAAAGATTATTTTGTTGGATGCGACAAAGTAGACAAACATGCTTATCTATTTAATTATTCTGATTTAGGAGAAGTCGTGTTTCACGATCGTAAACAAGCATTAAATAAAGTTCTTGCTGCAGAGGCGAATAATAAAATGAAAATAAGTAAAGAGACATTTTACGAGGAGTATTGATATGGATGCATTAATTGGTATTGTAGCAGGATTCTTTTTAGGGTCAATTTTTTCTGTTGTAATAATGTCGTTGTGTGTAACGTCAAAACGGTCAGACGAATTTTATAGCAGATTTGACAAACAATACGATGATTTCAAAAATAAAGACAAGTCAGAGGAGTAATAAATTATGAAACAGCTTAAATTACATAGACAATGTACGCATAGTAAATTAACCAATTTTGGATTCAGGAAGTACGGCTTAAATTATAAGCTGTTTCTTCCTCTATATGAGAACAAGTCAAAGACAGTAATTGCTGCAGAATTTCTTGTCTCATCTTTAGATAACTATATTGGATATGATGTCATGGATGTGTGTAACGATACATTGTATACAGCATTTTACGACAGAGAATATACAAACGAAGAGAAGAACGATATCTATAAAACAGTATATACAAGACTGTCTGACATTATGGATGACATGGTAAAAGCAAAAATTATTAGAAAGAGAGTGATTTAATTTATGAGAAAAGTAGCGAAGTTTAGCAAAGTGAGTTTTGAACAGTTTGTAGAAGATTGCAAAGGTATTTTAGGAGATGTCTACATTGAAAACAAAATGGAATACTTATCAGAAAAATATAAGAATATTAATATTCCAAAGAGAAGCACAGCATGTAGTGCCGGTCATGATATTAGTACGCCTTTCAATATTAAAATGACTCCGCATCAAAGTATTACAATTCCAACTGGTCTTAGGTGTGAAATGGATAGAGATTACGTAATGCTGATTTTCCCGCGTAGTAGTCTTGGGATTAAGAAAGGAATGACGATCGCCAATACTGTTCCAGTTGTAGATGCCGATTATACCTATGCGGATAACGAAGGACATATTTTTATCTGTATTAAGAACAATGGAGAGGACATGCTTGAATTGGAAGAAGGCGACAAAATTGTCCAGGCTGTATTTGTTCCATTCGGTGTTGCAGATGAAGAAGAAATCACAACTGAACGCACTGGCGGTATTGGATCAACCGGAAAGTAGGTGATATATGTTAAGTTACATACTTGTAAACCTAATCATATTATTCATATCAATTAGTATTACTTTTATTCTTTTTAAAGCGACTGGCGACACAATAGATCGATATGATATTCCATATTTTATAATCAGTGTAATTATGATTTATTGTTTGGTAATACAGTTTTATGATATTTTTATTGGAAATATGATTTAATAAATAATTTAGGATGGTGTAATATAATGGAAGAAATGGTATATACAGTTGCTCAAGTTGCAAGTATACTTCACGTTAATAAAAATTATGTATATGAACTTATTGACAAAGGAATGATTCCTGTATTAAAATTTAAATCGTTCAGAATTAGAAAATCTTCTCTCGAAAAGTTCCTTGAAAAATACGAATCATATCAGAGCAATGATTAGCGTTATAAATGGTATACAGGTTGTGTACATTTTGTGTACCAAAATATAAATACGATAAATATTTATGGATACAAATAGATACAAATAAATACGCACAATCTGTGTTAAGTCTCTATTTTCATGGAATTTGAGTACGAATAGATACAAATAAGTACAATAAAAGCTGCGTTTTTGTATTTGGTAACAATCCGATGGTTGGAATGACTGTTGCTGTTGCAGTAGCGATCGAGGAAGCAGCGAAAGAAGGTAAATTCTAAGAAACAGCGGAAAATCGCAGGTTTTGAAGAGTATAAGGACGTGTAAGAGTGTATAGATAAGTGGTAATTTGCAGACTATTTGCACATTACTTGAACACACCTATTTGCACACAGTTCTAAACTGACAGATGGAGAGTTTATCAATAAGATAGCTCTCCATTTTTGTACGAAAATTCAGAGCATGAGATGTGCATGAAAATCAAATTTTACAAAATGGTTCTTTTCGGTGTTATACTAAAATCAGAGATTTAGAGAAGGGGACAGATGTTTCCGATGTGATCGAGATGAAAGATTATAAGGAAACATTATCAAGAACAAGAGACGTGATCAAGAAGACTGCTTATGGGGGTAGAATTTGTCGTGTTAGGGATTGAAAATCAGCAGCATATCCATTATGCAATGCCGCTGAGACACATGATATATGATGCCATGGGCTACTTGAAAGATACACGCAATTATAAAAGATTAGATGTGAAATCGTCAGATCCTGATGAATTTTTATCGAAAATGCGAAAAGAAGACAGGATGCAGCCGTTTTTTCAGATTATAAAATGAATTTGCTGGAGGTAAGAGATTCTGCAGGATATGCCTTTCGGAATGAAGATGTGCAGAGCGCATTTGAGATCACACGAGAAGTATTTGCAGGAAATTTTGCTGGGATCCGGGAAAAATACAGTGATAAGAGAATTAGTTCAGAAGCTCTGTCTTTGATTGGTCAGATGGCAGGTTCCACAGAACTGATTGAGATGGGAAAATCGATGGAGGTGACGAATATGTGTACCGCATTGGAACGTTTGAAAGCAGAAGGTGTTGAACAGGGTATCGAACAGGGTATCGAGCAGGGCATGGAAAAAGGGGTAGAAAAAACAGTCATTTCTATGCTGAAGAAAAATTATCCGATTTCTGAAATTTGTGAGATTACAGAGAAAACAGAAGAAGAGATTTTGAAAATAAAAGAGACACTGTAGTGTATGGGAGATATCAAAAGGTATCTCCTATTTTTATTGTGCCGAAATTCGGCATAATATGAGTTTTATGAAATGTTATAGAGGTGAAGATGTGTAGTATATATGATAATTTAAGAAAAGGTTTAGGAAATGTATCAAAAGATAGATGTATATTTATATTTCTTACATTGCTCAGTATTTTTGCAGAGAGCTATTGCTGTGATATACCGGCATTGCCAGGATTTGAATGGTTTATTCATCATAGTGAATTTCTAAAAAATATTTCCTATAGCGTTGTGGCAGCGTACATTTTTTATCTGGTACAGTATGTAATATCCAATTATATTCTTGGTAAAAAGGCATTAAAATTACTAATACCTGTGCGGGGATGGTTTGCCGCAAAAGAGGGGGGATCTATAGACTTGAAGGGGTAAGATGTCGTCCTTTATGAAACTGCCATAAAGGGGACATTGGAACAGGAAAAATTGTATTACAGAAAAAAAGCGGCACCGTTCAATCGTAACCGCAAAATAGAAAGTATCTTTTCAAAATCATCATATATGAGATAATAGGCTCATCATTATAAAGGTAAAAAGGTTTAGTACTCAACTTTTTTGACTAGAGTGTGTTTGAAAAATAAAATTTGCACAAAACATGTGTTTTTATTCCCTTTTTCATGATAAAATAAAGAAAAAAAGGGGGGATCCAACCGAAATTGGACACAGTCGAGAAGGAGCAAGCACTAAAGCTTATGTTATTATAAATCAAAAAAGTGAAGGGAAAACTAAAATGGGGAAACTATATTTTCGGTACGGAGCTATGGGCAGCAGCAAGACGGCAAATTTGCTGATGGTTCACTACAATTTTCTGGAGAGGGGGAGACGTCCGGTTATTTTGAAGCCAAAACTGGATACAAGAGACGGAGAATATATTGTGAAGTCACGCATTGGCTTACAGGCGAAGTGCGAATTGATTGAAGAGTTTACGATGAAGCCGGACACGTATGATGCAATCCTGGTGGATGAAGCAAATTTCCTATCATCTGAACAGGTGGAATGGCTGGCCGAGATCTGTGATCAGTATGATATTCCGGTCTTATGCTATGGGCTGAAGACAGATTTCAGAGGTGTCTTATTTGAAGGATCAAAACGGCTGATGGAGCTGGCTGATGCGATCGAGGAGCTTCCGATCATTTGCTGGTGCGGAAAGAAAGCACATTTCAATGCCAGAGTTATTGATGGAAAAATGGTAAGGGACGGAGCGCAGATCGCGCTTGGAGCCAATGATATGTATGTACCGCTCTGCAGGAGACATTTTATGAGTGGAGAGATTAAACCATATCAGACGGTAGAGGAGAAATGAGTATGATTATTCAGAGACATTATGAAAATTTGAATATAATGTATGAAAATACAATGCCATATCGGTCCTATTATATTCCGGCCTCTTGCAACATGGGACCGTTGGTGGAGAACAGAGAAAAATCAGATCGGATGACTTTGCTTAATGGAAAATGGAAATTTTGTTATTTTGACAGTATTTACGATCTGCAGGATGCGTTTTACGAGGAAGGATATTCACTTGACGGGTTTGAAGAAGTGAATGTCCCCGGAATGTGGCAGAATTATGGGTATGATACGTATCAGTATACCAACGTGAGATATCCGATTCCGTTGGATCCTCCGTATGTTCCACAGGAAAATCCGTGCGGGGCATATGTGCGGACATTTGAGTATCAGAAGAAGGAAGATGCACCAAATGTATATTTAAATTTCGAAGGGGTGGATTCCTGTCTTTATGTCTGGGTGAATGGAACATATGTAGGATACAGTCAGGTGTCCCATGCTTCCAGAGAGTTTGACATTACAGATCTGGTGAAAAACGGAAGCAATACGCTGGCAGTACTGGTCTTAAAATGGTGTGATGGCACCTACCTGGAAGACCAGGATAAATTTCGGATGAGTGGGATTTTTCGGGATGTGTATCTGCTGCAGCGGCCTGATAATGCCATATATGACTATTTCACAACAACCAGGATTGTGGATGGAAACGCAGAAATTACTGTGCGGGCAAAGTACTTAAAAGAAGCAGCGCCTGTGAAGATTGCAATTTATGACAAAGAAGGAGTGTTGTGCGTATCCGGGAGACTGCAGGAAATATCGGATGGGGAATATACGCATCAGGTGGTATTGAAAATAGAAGCCCCTAAATTATGGAATCCGGAGCAGCCATACTTGTATACAATGGTCCTGGAAAACACAGGAGAAGTGATTGTTGACCGAATTGGAATACGGGAAATCTCTATCAGAGATGCAGTAGTTTATGCAAATGAGGTTCCGGTCAAATTCAAAGGGGTAAATCGTCATGATTCCGATCCGGTAACCGGATTTGTAATCGGAATGGAACAGATGAAAAAAGATCTGCAGATGATGAAAGAGCATAACTTCAATGCGATTCGAACCAGCCATTATCCGAATGCACCTTATTTTTATCAGTTGTGTGATGAATATGGATTTTACGTGATCGCAGAAGCAGACAATGAAAGTCATGGAACACAGTCACAATATCTGGAAGATTCCAGTTGGGAAAATATCAGCAAACGATGGAATGAACGGATTGCGGATCATCCTGCGTTTATTCCGGCGACGATGGACCGCACCAGGCTTTGCGTGTACAGAGAGAAAAATCGTCCCTGTGTTGTAATCTGGTCCATGGGCAATGAATGTGGATACGGATGTACATTTGAAGAAGCGTTGAAGTGGACAAAGGAATTTGATCCGTCCCGGCTGACTTGTTATGAAAGTGCTCTTTATAAAAGTGACAGGAGAAGATATGATTACTCCAATATTGATCTTTACAGCAGAATGTATCCTGAGTTGGAAGAGATTGAGGAATATATGGAGAAAGGACCGGATAAGCCGTTTCTTTTGATCGAATACTGTCATGCGATGGGGAATGGTCCCGGGGATTTGGAAGACTATTTTCAGATGATTTACAAGTATCCGTCTCTTTGCGGTGGATTTGTATGGGAATGGTGTGATCATGCAATCTATAAAGGGCAGGCGGAAAACGGAAAAGCAATGTATTTTTATGGCGGCGATCATAAGGAAGAAGTTCATGACGGAAATTTCTGCATGGACGGTCTGGTATATCCGGATCGAACGCCGCACACAGGGCTTTTGGAATATCAAAATGTGTACCGTCCGGCGAGAGTTGTTTCTTTTGAGCAGGAAAGCGGCTGTTTGGTGTTGAAAAATTATATGAACGAAGAGGATCTGAAATCCTATATTTACATCAGTTATGAAGTCAGTTGTGATGGGGATGTTTTTGGAAGGGGGCAGGTTGAAATTACGCAATCCATCTTACCACGTCAGTGCAAAGAGGTGTATGTGGATGTTTCTGTCCCGGAGACTGGAAAGTGTTATTTGAAGATTTTTTATCATCAACGCCAGGATACGGAGCTGATCTCGCAGGGAACGATCCTGGGGTTTGATGAGATTCTTCTGAAAAATGAGGATGGAAGAAATCAGAAAGCTGTGACACTGCTTAAGACGTTCAAAACACCGAAAGGAAAAGTGAAGCTGTCAGAAACGGACAGATATATACAGATTAAGTCAGATGATTTTACATATGTTTACAATAAACTGACCGGAATGTTTGAAGAACTGAACGTAGGCGGAAAGAAGATTCTGGATGCTCCTATGGAGCTGAATATATGGAGAGCTCCTACAGATAATGACAGAATATTAAAACGAAAATGGATTGCAGCCGGGTATGACAGAAGTCTGGGAAGAGCGTACAATACACAGTGGAAACGAGAAAAATCAAAACTGGTTCTTCACAGTATTCTGTCTGTTGCGGCAGTTTCACTGCAGAAAGTGTTGGATGTAGATGCAGTGTGGGAGGTTTTTGATACGGGTGAAATCTGTGTAACAATGCGTGTAAAAAAGGAAATGGAGTTTCCGGAGCTCCCAAGATTCGGAATCCGGCTTTTTTTGAAGCAGGAATTTAATCAGGTGGAATATTATGGAATGGGGCCCCAGGAGAGTTATGTGGATAAATGCAGGGCAAGCAGTCATGGGATTTATCGATCATCAGTAGATGAGATGCACGAAGATTACATCAGACCACAGGAAAATGGGAGCCATGCAGATTGTGACTATGTGAAGCTGACAAGCAAAGAACAGAGCGTAACAGTCGTTTCTCCGCATTCGTTTTCTTTTTCAGTATCACCATATACACAGGAAGAACTGACAAGAAAAGCACATCATTTTGAACTGGAAAAGAGCGGAAGCACGATTGTTTGCCTGGATTACGCCCAGAATGGAATCGGATCAAACAGCTGTGGACCGAAACTTAGAAAACAGTATTGCTTTCAGAAAGAGCAGTTTGTATGCGAGTGGAAGCTGATGTTTGAGGAAAAGAGCGAGAAATTATCCGGAAATGATTGTTTCTGTAAGGAAGACAGGGTATAATGGACACAGAAATGACCGAAGGATAAGGAGGCAGTAACGTGTCAGAAGAAACGAAAGATATAGAAGAAACCAAAGTAGCGGAAGAAAAAAAGATGGAAACAGAGCAGACCATACTTTCTCAGCCGACAGAGAAAAAGGCTGCAGAGACAGTGACACAGATTCAACAATCGGTGGAGATACAGGAGCAGAAAGAAAAAACTGAGCCGGAACCGAAGAGAAGTTTTATCCGATCAAGGAAAAAAGCGGCAGCGTCCAGAGAAGAACAGATTCTTTCCAGGATTAAAGATGAGGACTTGATGAAGTATCTGGAGATGGAGCATGAAAGACTGGAGATGATGCAGAGCATCAAAGAGGCAAGGGAAAAGAGAAGTTTTACAATGCTTCAGCTTTTAATTTCTCTGGCAGCTATTGTGATCGTTGTATTTTTGCTGAGAGATAATCCGACAGTTCTTGTAAACATTTTGTATATCGTGGGGATTATCATTGTACTCTGGATCCTGAAAGGACCACATGAGAAGAATCCATTTAAAAAGGAATAGGAAAATATTCTGTACGAAAAAGAAAAGATAGGATATAATAGGAAAGAGATGCGGTGAATGCTGCATCTCTTTTTGGCGAAACATCACAATTTGACAGAGGAAGAGAATGATGAGTACAGAACTGGAAAAATATTATAATAAATTTTGCGAAGAGAAGAGGCTGACCAGAAGGCACGGGTATGTGGAGTATGTGACATCTATGAAGTACATCCATGAGTATCTGCCTCAGGGGAAGAAGGAAACGATCAAAATTCTGGATGTGGGAGCCGGTACAGGGCGTTATTCGGTACAGCTTGCCGGGGAAGGCTATGATGTGACGGCAGTGGAACTGGTAAAATACAATCTGGGGATTTTAAAATCCAAAAAGAGCAGTGTAAAAGCTTATCAGGGAAATGCCTTAAATCTGTCCCGGTTTGAAGCGGATCAGTTTGACATGGTACTGGTATTTGGTCCGATGTATCATCTGTATACAAAGGAAGATAAAGTAAAAGCGTTAAAAGAGGCAAAACGTGTGGTAAAGCCGGGTGGGATCATTTTAGTGGCATATTGTATGAATGAGTACAGTATTTTGACGTATGGATTCAAAGAAGGACATATGAAAGAGAGCATCCGGAATCAAAAAGTGGATGATAGTTTTCATGTGCGATCGAAAGAGGAGGATTTGTACGATTATGTTCGAATCGAGGATATTGACGCCATTGACCAGGCGGCTGGCGTAAAGCGGGAAAAACTGATCGCGGCGGACGGGCCGGCGAACTATATGCGAACCGTTTTAAACGCCATGGATGAGGAGACGTATCAGTTGTTTATCCAGTATCATTTGTCCACCTGTGAGCGGAAAGATCTGCTGGGGGCAAGTGCGCATACACTGGATATTGTCAGAAAGTAACAAGATCATAAAAAGCAGGAGAAAGTATGAGTCAGACAGAAGAATTGAGCAGAAGAGAAGAGCAGTTTTTAGAAAACGTGCTGGAGAATTTAAGGCAGAGGATCAGGAAGATCGCGCAGGAACTGGAAGAAGGACAAAAAGATATTGAGAGTATGCATGAATATTACTGGGAAAATTATACAGAGATGGACCAGTACGGATATGAGGATTATGACAACCAGCAGGCTCTGCTGCACCGGATCAATGCGAATCAGGAAAAGCTGGATTTAAAACACCGCTTTCAGAAGATGTTAGATTCTCCGTTTTTCGGGAGAGTGGATTTTATCTATGAGGGAGAGGAGGAAGCGGAGCCATTTTATATAGGAATCGGAAATTTTGCACAGAGGACAGGAGCTACACCTCTGATCTATGACTGGAGAGCGCCTGTGAGCAGTCTGTTTTATGATTATGACAGCGGTTCGGCATCTTACGAGGCACCGGCGGGTGTCCTGACGGGAGAAATCGCTTCCAAATGGCAGTATAAGATCAAAAACGGGAAAATGATCTATGCATTTGAGAGTGATACGAAAATCGATGATGAGATCCTGAAGCAGGAGTTAGGAAGCAGCGGTGACGTACAGCTGAAAAATATTGTGCGCACGATTCAAAAGGAACAAAATGAGATTATCAGGAATACCGGAGATAAAATACTGGTCATTCAGGGAGCGGCAGGAAGCGGAAAAACATCCGTTGCCCTGCACCGGATCGCCTATCTTTTATACCATGACAGGGAGCATTTAAAATCCTCGAACATTCTGATCCTGTCGCCGAACAGCGTGTTTTCTGATTACATTTCCCATATTCTTCCAGAGCTTGGGGAAGAAAATATCCGGGAGATGAGTTTTGATCTGTTTGCGTATAAGGAATTGAAAGACGTGGTTTCAGATTGTGAAGACCGGTATCATCACATGGAACGGCAGATGAAATTTCCGGATAAAAAGAGGCAGAAGCGCTTCCGCGACAAGCAGTCCTTTGCAATGACAGGGCAGATGGAAAGCTTTCTGGCGGTTTTGGAAGATCGGCTATTGGATTTTACTTCTGTGGAGTTTAAAGGAATGCAGCTTACGGAAGAAGAACTGATCGAGCTGTGTTATTTTAAATTTCAGGAGATCCCTCTTTTGGCCAGGATGGATGCGGTGAAAGAGTATTTTAAAGACCAGTATGAAACTCTCCATAACAGAGACCTTTCAGAGGAAGAAGAGGAAATCCTGCAGAGAAAATTCGATCGTATGTATGTAACAAAGGATCTCTATGTGATTTATAACTGGCTTATGGAAGAATGCGGGTATGAGAAACTTCCGGATGTTCCTTATGAGCGGCGGATTCTGGAATATGAAGATGTATTTCCGATGTTGTATCTGAAATATCGTCTGAAAGGGAAAAATGAACACCGCAACATCAAACATCTGGTGATTGATGAGATGCAGGACTATTCCTATCTCCAGTACGTGATCCTGCACACACTGTTTTCGTGCCGGATGACGATTTTGGGAGATAAGGCACAGACACTGGACGAGACGATGCGGGATGTCCTGTTGTTTCTTCCAAAGATTTTCGGAAAAAAGATGCGCACGATCGTGCTGAATAAGAGCTACCGAAATACGGTGGAAATCGCGACGTATGCAGGAGCAATCAACCAGACAACGGATTTGGAATTGCTGGATAGGCATGGAAAAGCAGTGGAAGAAGTGTATTTTTCGGAGGAAGAGAGTATGCTCAAAGCCATTGGAGAAAATCTGAGTGTGGGAGAGAACGGCTATGAGACAGCGGCAGTGATTGCAATGACAGAAGAAAAAGCCAGAGAACTCTATGAACTTTTAAAACGAAGAGGAATTCAGGCGTCTTATATTGACAGAGATACCTCTGTTTTTGAACGCGGGCTTACAGTTACAACATTTTATCTGGCGAAAGGACTGGAATTTGATCAGGTTTTCGGCGTGTTTGAAGAGGAAGAAAATCCTTTGATGACACAGGCGAAATACATCTGCGCAACAAGAGCACTTCATGAATTGTATATGTATACAGTGAGTTTATAAAAATTTAAGAAATTAGACGTGATTGACAAGAGGAAAGATGGATGATATAATGCCTCCCCGATAAGTTTACAACAAGGGAGGCAGAAGATATGACTCTATATCAGGAGTTACAGTTGAATCAGGCAGGATCCAAGCAGCTGATTCGAAACACACAGGATAAAAAAGAAAAAGCACGTCATATTGCGGTTTATCTATTTAAAATTTTACTGACACTGGCTTTTTGTGTTGCATTTGTCACAGTATACACAAAGGTATTCGGCAGTGATAACAGCATTGTAGGAGTGGTAGTGCTGTTGAGCGTGATGACATTTCGGTTTGCAGATTTTGGGATTCATGCACCCCATGCACTTAGTTCTCTGATGGTGATCTGGGGAATCATGACATTTGGTCCCCGGCTTGCAAATGCAGGAAATCTGGTGACGGAGCTGATCGTCAATATGGTATGTATTTTCACGCTGATGATTCTGGGATGTCATAATGTAGTGATGTTCAATCAGTCTACGCTGCTGCTTGGATATCTGCTTTTGTATGGGTATGATGTTTCAGGCACACAGTATCTGCAGAGAATTGCAGGGATGGCGGTCGGCGGCATCCTGACAGGGATTGTGTTTTACCGCAATCACAGACATCAGAAATACAAACGGACGTTGCGTCATATTTTTGAGGAATTTGACCTTCATTCCTCCAGAACCAGATGGCAGATTTGCGTGACCCTGGGGGTATCCAGCGTGATCTTTTTTGCCGGACTGTTTGGATTGCCGAGAGCGATGTGGGCAGGAATTGCGGCGATGTCGGTACTGGTACCGTTTCATGCAGATATGAAAGGAAGGATCAAGGGAAGAATTCCGGGAAATATCTTAGGAGGCCTGACATTTATTGTGTTATATCTGGTACTTCCGGAATCTATGTATTCTCTGATCGGTATTCTGGGAGGGATCGGAGTCGGGCTCTCAGCTACTTATGGATGGCAGGCAGTATTTAATTCCTGGGGTGCAATGTCCATTGCCATGACATTTCTGGGAGTGGGCGGCGCTATTTTTTACCGTATCTTTAATAATGCATTTGGAGCTTTCTATGCACTGGTTTTTTATCAGCTGTTTTCTATCGGTATGGACTGGATTGCAGAAGTAAAGAAAAAGCGTGTTTCCGTTTAAAATGGAAACGCGCTTTTTCTTTCATATTAATAAGCTTTGAGATCCTGACGGTAAAAGCAGATTCCTACGATCATAGTAAGAAATTCAGCGGCAGGAAATGCCAGCCAGATTCCGGTGCTTCCAAAGAATACCGGAAGAATATAAACAAATGCCACCACCAGAATACATCCTCTTAACAGGCAGAGTGAAAGGGACTGGACGGATTTTGCCACGGACTGAAAATAACAGATAAAGACCATGTTGATGCCCAGAAACAAAAATCCGGTAAAATAAATCCGGATGGCCGGAGCTGCCAGAGTCAGGATTTCGCTCGTTGGTTCCAGAAAAATATAAGTAAACAGATTCGGAACAAACAATCCCAGAAGGACTGGCAGGGTACAGATGATCACAGATGTTTTTAATGAAAGTGACTGTACCTTTAAGATCCGGCTTGAAAGCCCTGCTCCGTGGTTGATCGACAGAATCGGCTGAGCAGCCTGTTCGATTCCTTTACAGAGGCAGATGACTACCAGAGCAGTATTACAGATGATGCCATATACACTGACTCCGGTATTTCCGAGATAGCGGATCAGCTGCAGGTTGAAAATAAAAATCGTAAATCCGGATGCAGCTTCGATGACAAAACTGGTGAAACCGTTTGCAATGATCTTCTGTAAAAAGGAAGGATGAAATCCTTTTAATGTAAATTTCAGCTGGTTCTTTTTCGTAAAAAAGTGCGTGCATAAAATAACCACGGTAAGGCTTGAACCAAGAACAGTGGCAAGTGCAGCCCCTTTCATTCCCATATTCATAGGATACACAAAAAGATAGTCCAGTACAATGTTGGTCACTCCGCCGGCAATGACTCCGTTCATGGCAAGTTTTGGTGCACCGTCATTGCGGATGAAAGTCTGAAGAAAAGAAGAAAAGAAATAAGTTCCCATTCCCCAGATAATATAAGGAAGATAGTCCATGATGTAAGGCAGGGTTTCTTCTGTGCCGCCAAGCAGCCATGCGATGTCTTCCATAAACAGAACGCAGACTGTCATGGAGATGAGAAGAAGTGCAAAATTCAGCAGCAGGGCAGTTGTGAAATAGGTGTTTCCTTCTTCCTTTTGTGATTTTCCACGGCAGATGGACATCAGTACAGAGCCGCCGACACCGGATAAAAGTCCCAGACCGAAAAAGATATTGTAGATCGGCAGGGAGATATTCAAGGCGGCAAGTGCTGTGGCTCCAAGCCGCTTTCCGATAAAGATTGTATCTGCAAGTACATAGATGGATGTGACCATCGTTCCGCAGATAGCCGGTATCAGATAATGAAAGAATAACTGACGGACCGGTTTTTGAATAAATTCATTCGTATTCATAGCATAACTCCATTCCTAAAAAATTCTCCGCATGATAGTGTACCATAGAATGACTTTTAAGAAAAGCTATTTCAAAAGAAATCAATCTCGTGTATAATGAACAGTAACCTGAACAGGTGATTGGTGAATAAAAAGGAGAAAAAAGATGATAGGAATTATCGGAGCAATGGAAGAAGAGGTACAGGCATTGAGACATGCCATGAAGATTCAGGAGGAGAAGGAAATCGCCTCCATGGTATTTCATAGAGGAATTTTATATGGAAAAGAAGCAGTTGTCGTGCGAAGCGGAATCGGAAAGGTCAATGCAGCGATTTGCACGCAGATTTTAGCGGATCATTTTGATGTAGATCTTGTGATCAATACCGGGATTGCCGGTTCTCTGGATGCAGCGATCGATATTGGAGATATGGTGATCTCTACGGATGCGGTGCAGCATGATATGGATACGAGTATTTTCGGGGATCCGATCGGACAGGTTCCGCGTATGGATACATTTGCATTCCCCGCAGATGCCCAGTTGGTCGAAAAGGCTGTGCGTGCGAACCAGGAGGCCAATCCGGATATCCATACATTTACCGGACGGATCGCCAGTGGAGACCAGTTTATTTCCTCACAGGAAGTAAAAGAACGAATCGTAACACTTTTCGGAGCAAAATGTGCGGAGATGGAAGGTGCAGCGATTGCACATGGGGCATATCTGAATCAGATTCCATGCGTGATCGTGCGTGCAATTTCCGATAAAGCAGACAACAGTGCATCTATGGATTATCCGGCATTTGAGAAGAAAGCAATCGAACATTCCATCAGGTTGTTAGAGAAACTTTTGCCTGAGTTATAGAGAAAAAGACCTGGGAGATCAGGTCTTTTTCTCTATAATAACATTTTTTTGGTTACTGTTCCCACACCAACACTCTTTCAGACACAAATTCTGTACTTCAGACAAAAGCTCTTGTAGAAGGAGAAAGGCTGTTTTATACTAAAACTACGCCAGAAAAATGATGGGCAAAGGAATGAAAAGAAAATGAAAAAAATTGCGATATGTGATGATGAGCCGGCAGTGAGAAAACAGATGGAGGCATATTTCAAAGAGCTGGAATCGGTTTTTTGCATCTCTTATTTTGAAAGCGGAGAGGCACTCCTGGAATCGGATGTTCTTTATGATGTGATCTTTCTGGACATTGACATGAAAGGAATTTCGGGGATTGATACTGCCAGAAAAATCAGAGTTCGGGATAAAAAGGCAAAGATCATTTATGTGACAGCTTATGAAGATTTTCGAGAGTATGCGTTTGGTGTCCATGCGTTCGGATATCTGGTCAAACCAGTGGAAAAAGAAAAAATTCTGGAAATCCTTCAGGAAGCTTTTGACTATGAACAGGAGGAGCAAAGAGGTCCCAGGATCCGTCTTCATACAGAGGCAGGGTATCAGGAATTTTATATGCAGGACATTTGCTATTTTGAATATAGAGACCGGAAAATCCGGATTGTGACGCAGAATGGAGAAGCATGGATGCGAGGAAGTATCAGTAAAATGGCAGAGTCTTTTCAAAACATGGGCTTTGCAGTTCCTCATAAAAGCTTTGTAGTAAATCTGCGTCATATCAAAGATATAAAGGGCTGTGATCTGCTCATGACGACAGGAGAGATAGTTCCCCTTTCTCAAAAGAAAGCGGCAGATTTTCGGGCATTGCTGACGCGATGGCTGGCGCAGCAGGTATGAAAGGAGAAGGCGTATGGCACTTGAGATGGGAATGAATCTGGTCTGTTCTGTTTTGGAAGAGGTGGTCATGTGTGTCTGTCAGTATCTGTTTATGAGCGCCAATGCACAGACGATCCACCGGAAAAAAATCTGGTATTTCTTTGGATTTACTGCGCTTGGCGCAAGTGTTTACGGTGCGGCATTTCTGACAGGGCTGACCGGAAATCTGTGGATCGGTATACAGATCCAGCTGACAGGGGTGCTGCTTCTTGGAATTTTATTGTTTCACAGAAAAATCGGAAGTCTGCTCCTGGATCTTTTTGTAAACATCCTTTTGATTCTTTCCATAGAAGTGGGGATTTTTCTGGGGAATTACCTGCTTGCACAGGGGGCGTTTGAGAATCTTGTGTGGTACGGGAATGTTACCATGCTCTTCAAAATGTTTTTCATGATTCCTGTGACAGCGGCCGCTGTTATGTGGAGAAAGAGACAAAAGGAAACAGAAATGGGAAACTTGCAGATACTGCTCCTTTTATTACTTCCGCTTTTTAGCGTACTGTTTCTCTATTCACTGATAGAAATGGGACATATCTATATGGAGCTGTATGGAGTTCGTCTGATGGTCGTCAATCTGGGAGCGCTGGTGCTTTTGAATTTTTGTTTTTTGTACCTGTTTGGATATTGGTTCCGTTCTCATAAGCTGGAGCGGCAGCTTGCAGAGTTTCAGATGCAGAATGAGCTGCAGTACAGATATTATGCGGAATTGGAGCAAAAATACAGAGAGTCCAGAAAGATCATGCATGATATGAAGAATCACCTTCAGGCTGTAGAACATTTATATCAGGCAAAAGATGGGCAGGAGCAAGGCGGAGCGTATGTGAAGGATCTGTATCATATGTTGAATCTGTTGGGTGAGAAATATTACAGTTCTAATCGTATGCTGAATATTATCTGTAATGATAAGCTCTCATTGGCGCGGCATCCTGCAGTCGCTATATCCGTGGAAATCGGAGATGTTGATTTTTCGGATCTGCGGGATATTGATATTACGACGATTTTCGCCAATTTGCTGGATAATGCATTGGAAGCGGTGGAGGCTTTTGGAGAGGGAGCCTATCTGAATCTGAAAATACAGGAGGTGCATCATTTCAGGGTGATCAGTATTGTAAATGCAAGCAGACCCGGAATGAAAAAGGAAGGACATATGGGAGTGGGACTGGAAAATGTGAGACGGACAGTAGAAGCGTATCAGGGAACAATGCAGTGTGAAATTGTGGGAGAAGAATATCGGGTCAGCGTGATGCTGCCGGGAAAGGAGGACTCATGAATTTGCTGTTTGAAGTGATCAGTTTATTGATCTGTATCGGGATACCGGTTTTGGGAGGAATTTATTTTGCGGTGAAAGGAAAGGGATATTTTCTTACGTTTCTTACAGGAATTCTGTCTTTTGTGGTGACGCAGATGATTCTGCGGATCCCACTTCTTGGTTATCTGAAGACAAACTGGGAGTGGTTTATGATACTGCCATACAGTCATTATTATATATATATGGCGATTGCGGCATTCTCTGCAGGTGTGTTTGAGGAGACAGGAAGAGTTGTGGGACTTGGTGTCTTGAGGAAAGGAAAAACCAGCTGGATGGATGCAGTGGCATTTGGACTTGGGCACGGCGGGATCGAAGCGGTGTGGATCGGTGTGATTGGAGTCTTGCCGAATGTTCTGAATGAAGATAGCAGCATAAGTGTGGTAGTGTTGCTTTCCGGAGCAGAGCGTTTTTGTGCGATGGCCTTTCACATTTTGTTGACACTGGTCATCATGGAAGGAATCTGGAGACACAAAAAATTGTTTTATTGGCTGATCGCAGTAGTTCTGCATGGATTATACGACTTTTCAATTGCATTTCAGAATACAATCCTGATCTGGGGTGTTCTGATTTTTGGGGTCGTGGCTGCGATGATAGCTTTGATTTTTACAAAACGAAAGTGGAAAGAAGAAAGGGGAACAAGACAATGAAAAAGAATATGAAAAAACTGGCAGTGGGATTCGGCGTTTTCGTGATGGCAGTGGGAAGTCTGATGGGATGCAGCTCTCTGGGAAGCGGAGGAAATGAACAAGGAGAGATCCTGAAAGAACTGCCGGAAGGGTTTGACAAGGAGACAGTAAGAAAGCAGGCAATGGAAGATATTGAGATCGCGCAGTCTAAAGATTATGAGAGCTGGAAAAGCAGGTTTACCAAGGATCTGCAGAGCAGTCTGACAGAAGAATCGTACGATTCCTATTTGAAAATCCTGGAGAAACAGGGAGAATTCAAAGAGTTTGGAAAATGTACGTATTTAGGGCAGATAAAAGATAATAAAAAGTACGGCGGAGTCATTATTGTGGTAAAATATGAAGAAGGCAATGTCAATTACAGTCTTGCGTATGACGAGGATATGAATCTGGTCAGCTTTACGATGTAAGAGAATTGCCCAAAAGGGAAAGGAGGCGACAGTATGGTACATCATATTGTAATGTGGAAGTTCAAACCGGAAATCGAAGAGGAGAGAAAAGCAGACCTCAAAAAAGATATGGAAGCGAATCTGAGCAGTCTGATTGGAAAGGTACCGGGACTTTTAAGTGTATCGTTTGTGAGTGAACCATTTGCGTCAAGCACGCATGATATGGCGCTTGTGACAACGTTTGAAAAAGCGGAAGATATCAAAGCGTATTCTGCACATCCGGAGCATGTCAAAGTAGCGGATATATATGTGCGTCCGTTTGTGACAGAGCGTGCATGTCTGGATTATCGGGACTAGAAGAAAAGTATCGGAGCGGACAGTGCTCCGATACTTTTTTAAAAGGGATATTCCAGTAATTCTGGAAAACGCGTGATTTTGTGAGCATAATGAGTGGGAGAACCGAATCCGTATTCTGCAAAAATAAACGGAATTCCGGCAAAGGTGCAGGCATCGGCATCCCCCTTCGTATCCCCCACATAAACAGCATCTGTGATCTGAGCGCGTTCCATCAGAAGACGAATGTTTTCGCCTTTGGAAAGTCTGGTATTTCCGAAACATTCAAAGTCGGTGATGGCGTTCTCCAGTCCGGTCTTTTTCAGAAAGAGTTCAATATATCCTTTCTGACAGTTGGAGACAATGCAGACAGCATAATTCTGTGACAGTGTTAAGATGGTCTCTTTCACGCCGTCGAACAGAAGCGGTTCTCTGGCATTTTCCAGATAAAATTCTTCGTATTCACAGCAGGACTCCATCACAAGAGCGCGCTGAGATTCTGACAGAGTCGGAAAGAGGTTTGCGGCGATCTCATCCATCGGCTTTCCGAATTCCTGTTTCAGACGGTCCGCGGTAATGGGAGTATCCAGAGGGATCATCAGCTCACTGGCAGCCTGCATCCATGCTTCGGCTACAACACCGGTTGTGTCCCAGAGTGTTCCGTCTACGTCAAGTATCATTGCTTTCATAATATTAGATTCCTCTTCTTTCATTTAAAATCTTCAGAAAATCAAAAAAGATTTCAAGTACAGTATAGCATAGATTCTGCTTGGGAGGAAGAAAAAGAGACGTTGGAAAGCATTTGGTATCTGTGCTATAATGAACAAAGTTTTTAACTGCTTTAGACAGGAATAAAAAGTAGAAAGAGGTACATAAGATGATACGTTTTGCAACAGAAGAGGATGCACAGGCATTGCTTGCGATTTATGCATATTATATTGATACAGAAATCACATTTGAGTATGAATTACCGACAGAGGCTGAATTTCGGAAAAGGATTCGGACTGTCTTGGAAGAATATCCATATCTCATTTATGAAGATGCGGGAAATATCCTTGGATATGCCTATGCGCACCGCCATTTGGAACGGGCTGCATATCAGTGGAATGTGGAGCTGACCGTGTATCTGCATCCGGATGCTGTTTCCAGAGGGATCGGGAGAAGATTGTATGAAGAGTTGCTTCGGATTCTTACAGAGCAGGGAATCTGCAATGCATACAGTCTGATCACCCGTCCCAATGAAAAAAGTGAAAAGCTGCATGAAGCGATGGGATTTACCCTGATGGGAGTTTTGAAAAATACAGGCTATAAAAACGGCAAATGGCGGGATGTCAGCTGGTATGAAAAGCAGTTAAACCCATATCCGGAACATCCGGTTCCATTTCGAAAAATTGATGAATTATATAGAAAAGAAGAAAATTTTGGATGATTATCTGCTTAAAAAGCAGATAATCATCCAATACGAAGGTTGATCCAGATGATCTTCCTGTATTTTAGTTTGATAAAGTTCACCGTCTATTTTATATAGGATACGATCTCGTCTGGTAACACAGATGCAGTCGATACTGTGATCCATACAGAAGTGCTCAATACTGTGGCAGATTTCTTCTTTTGTAGGTTTTTGATCCTTAAAAATGATAATTTCTTTTTTCATAAACAGTCCTCCTGGTTACAGATATTCTGGAATTATTCCGAAAGAAGATGATAAAGTTTCAGACAGTTTTTTAGCTGTTGTGCAGCAAAATCATCCATTGGACACAGTGGGAGACGGCAGGGACCGACCGAAAGTCCCATCATGTTCATGGCAGTCTTGACTGGAACCGGATTGATGTCAGAGGTCAGCGATTCCAGGAGTGCTTCAATATTCGAAAGAACGGAGATTACACCCTTTGCTCCAAGAGCAAGGGCAGATACAGCCTGGTCGTCATTTCCGCAGTAGATATCAAGGCGATCACGATAACGGGAAGTGATTTTTGCAAGCTGCGAAAAATTTCCACTGGCCTCCTTGACAGCTGTCACATTTGGAATTTCCAACAGTTCCTCATTTTGCGCGTTTTTACATAAAAGTTGTGCGTGGCTTGTGTTATTAGAACCAGCACCTGCAATTACAGGGATTCTTCCATTGACAATTCGGCAGGTGAACTGAATCAGACGCAGATGTTCTTCATCGCTTAAACAGGCAGATTCTCCGGTTGTTCCAGCGACTACGATGGCATTCGTATGATGTGAAATCTGATATTCTAAAAGTTCTTCCATTTTTTTATAAGAAATAGAACCATCCATTTCATAGGGGTAATAATTGCTGTTGCAGAACCTTTAAAGACAGAAGTATTCATTTGTTGTTCCTCCTCTAAATACTGTTTTATTAGGCTTTTCTCTATGGTAAACTGTCTTTTGTAAAAAAGGTATTAAGAAATAGAAAGAGTATATGAATAAAATATGAAATTGACAAAATGGAAACAAATTGACACAATGTATTAATGCAATAATACAAATGAGGTGAGAGAAATGAATGAGGATCTCGTTCTTGCGATTACAATGTTGATTATTTTGGCGGTTGTAGTGCTGTTTATCCAGATTTCACAGCAGATCAAGGTGAAACGGATTCAAAAAATGAAGATCCAGAGGCGGTTTGGAGAGATTCCTGATATGGAGGAAATACTTCCGATCGAGAGGATCAGTGTCTATCATAAACACCAGGGAAGGGAAGATGTGGATCAGGTAACCTGGTCGGATCTTTCTATGGATCAGGTATTTCAGCGGATTGATCAGTGTGACAGTGCAGCAGGAGAGGCTGTACTTTACAACATGCTGCACTGTACAGATAACGGGCAGGCGCAGTGGAAAGAATTGCTGAAGTACTATGAGGAGGAGGCGGAAACGCGTAAAAAAGCAGAAGCAATCCTGATTTCCCTTGGGAAAAGAGAAGGGCTGTATTATCTTCCGGAATACGTGGATACACTTCAGGCAAGTCACGTGGGCTCTGTGTTCTTTTATCGCCTGCTTCAGATCCTCCTTCTGGGAAGTGTTGTGGGCGGACTGTGGAATGTTCAGATCCTGCCGCTGGCAGGCGTGATGGCAATTGTCAATATTGCGGTTTATATTATGACGCGGATGAAATATGAGCAGCAGATGAGCATGATGGAATTGATCGTACTTGTGATTGATACCGGAAAGCAGCTTACAAAAGAAAAATGTGCCGGCCTTGTACAGAAAGAACTGGAAGAGAAGTTAAAAGAACTGGGAAAACTGGATAAGCTGATCGGAAAGATGTCTGCTATGAGGCGAAACAGCTATTCCAGCGATCAGGGGGTGTTTCTGGATTACCTGTTCGGGATTACACTCTGGCAGCTTATATCTTATGAAAAGAGTGTGAAATGGCTGGAGAACAAACGAGAGAGTTATCTGCAGCTGTTTGAAGAGATCGGGCGCCTGGATGCGGCAATCAGTATTGCATCTTTTCGGAAAAGTCTTCCGTTTTATACTGAGCCGGAGTTTCATTCTGAAAGATCTGTACACATGGAAGAGATGTATCATCCTCTGATCGAAGAACCGGTGAGCAATTCCATGGACTGGAGTCGAAACTGTATTATCACAGGCAGCAATGCATCCGGAAAATCGACATGGATTAAGGCAGTGGCGATCAATCTCATTCTTGCCCAGACAATCTGTACCTGCACGGCAAAGCGGTTTCAGATGCATCCGGGACAGATTATGACTTCCATGGCAGTGAGGGATGACATCATGAAGGGGGAGAGTTATTTTCTGAAAGAAATGAAATATCTCAGAAGAATGCTGGAGAGCTTTTCAGAAGAGAAGCTGACGATCTGCATTATTGATGAGATCCTGAAAGGAACTAACACGAAAGAGCGAATTGCGGCATCCAAAGCGATTCTGGATTATATGCAGAGACAGAATTGTCTTGTGATGGTTGCGTCCCATGATTATGAATTGACAGTATTGCTGGAAGGTACTTATGAAAACTATCATTTTACAGAGCGGATCGGAGAGGATGATATTTATTTTGATTACAGGCTGTATCCGGGAGCTGTGACATCCGGCAATGCAATCAAGCTGTTGAAATTCATGAAATTCCCGGAAGAGATTGTGACAGAAGCAAAGCAACAGGTTACAATAGAATTGTAAGATTTGCGGTAAAAATACATAGAAAACAGAAAAAATATATATAAAACTAACAACAATAATAAAGAAAGTGTTAAAATTTTGTAAAAAATGAATTGACACCCGGCATGATATAACGTATAGTTGACTTGTGTACATAATTCTGTGTCAAAAATAAAAAAGGGAGGGAAAATTTATGAATCTTGACAAAATTTTTCACTTGAAAGAAAACAACACAAATGTCAAAACCGAGATTCTTGCGGGTGTCACAACATTTATGACAATGGCCTATATTCTGGCTGTAAACCCGAATATTCTGGCAGAGGCAGGAATGGATCACGGAGCGGTCTTCACAGCGACAGCTCTGGCAGCGTTCATCGGTACGTTATGTATGGCAATCTTTGCAAACTATCCGTTTGCACTGGCGCCGGGAATGGGACTGAATGCGTACTTTGCATACACGGTTGTACTCCAGATGGGGTATTCCTGGAAGGTCGCGCTGGCAGCAGTACTGGTAGAGGGTATTATCTTTATTCTGTTATCACTGCTGAGTGTGCGCGAGGCAATCTTTGATGCAATCCCGTATAATCTGAAAAAGGCGGTGTCGGTCGGAATCGGCCTGTTTATCGCATTTATCGGATTGCAAAATGCGAAGGTTGTGATCGGAGGCTCTACGCTTTTAAGTTTGTTCTCTTTAGATGGATACAATAAGAATCTGGCTGCGGCAGCAGGGGGCAAAGATTTCGTAGCGGCAAGCATGAATGATGTGGGGATCACAGTGCTGCTGGCAATCATCGGAATTATCATTACCGGAATCATGGTAGTCAAAAATGTAAAAGGAAATATTTTATGGGGAATTCTGATTACATGGGTATTAGGAATTATCTGTCAGTTTGCCGGACTGTATGTTCCGAATCCGGAGCTTGGATTTTATTCACTGCTTCCTGATTTCAGTGCAGGAATCAGCATTCCAAGTCTTTCTCCGATCTTTGCAAAATTCAGTTTAGAAGGCGTGCCGATTCTGGAATTTGTTGTGATCGTATTTGCATTCTTGTTTGTAGATTTGTTTGATACACTGGGAACTTTGATCGGAGTTTCTTCTAAGGCAAATATGCTGGATAAAGACGGAAAGCTTCCAAGGATCAAAGGAGCGCTCCTGGCGGATGCAGTTGGAACAACAGCAGGAGCAGTACTCGGAACCTCTACAACAACGACATTTGTAGAAAGCTCTTCCGGTGTTGCAGAAGGAGGACGCACAGGATTGACTGCAGTAACGACTGCTGTTTTATTTGGTCTGTCCTTGTTCTTGTCACCGATCTTTCTGGCAATTCCATCCTTCGCCACAGCGCCGGCGCTTGTGATTGTAGGATTTTACATGCTGAGTGCAGTGACAGATATTAATTTTGCAGATGCAGCCGAGGGAATCCCGGCATTTATCTGTATCGCAGCAATGCCGTTTTTCTATAGCATTTCTGAAGGAATCTCTATGGGAGTTCTCTCCTATGTATTCCTGAATCTGCTGACAGGAAAAGCGAAAAAGATCAGTCCGGTTATGTATGTACTGGCAGTCTTGTTTGTATTGAAATATCTGTTGATTTAGCATCAGAGAGAATTTTAAATGTCCGAATAACCTTGTTGAAAGGTTGTTCGGACATTTTATTTTCGAATCATATAATATGTTTGATGGTTCTGGCGGATTTCAGATATCAGATGCTGCCGGAGCATATAAGGCAGCAGAGAATCTAAAAATTGTTTTGGATCGGTGATCTGGATACGTTCACTGGAAAATGGCTGTTTTGCGTACAGATCTTTGACTGCTTCTTCTAATTCCTGACGTGACAGTTGTTTTTGTTTTTTCAGAGCTTTCTGAATTCTGGAGACACCCTTTGAAAAGAGCAGGTTGGATAAGTCCTGCTGCTGTCTCTGACTGCGCCAGAGTCCCCAGCCGTAAATAAGAGCGGTGGCAGCGGCGAATAACAGAACAAAGGGAATATATTGAAGAAAAGACATATCAATAAACCTCCTTTAGCTCGATCAGATGATGATCCTTTAAAATCTCCAGAAACCGGATCAGACGGGCAAGTGGTTTTTCCATTTTTGGAAACTGTGACTGCAGATCCAGTGAGAGCTGATGTACGGTTTTCTGATCATTGATTGACTGCCAGAGAAAGCTGCCGTAGTCATCCAGCTTGATCGCGCTTACCTTTGGACGTTTGAAAAAGCGCTGTGCGATCCGGTGATAAAATCCTCTCCATTCGATCATGACCGTAACCTGACCTTTGTCGTTTGTTTCATACTCGATCTCAGGATTTTTGACGACAATAAAATCCATATAATTCTGATTTGAAATCTTCTTTTTCTTTGACATAATGTCTCCTTTTTAAAATAATAAAGAATAAGTACAGCCTGTCTTTCGACAGGCCGTATCTTCTGTTTTCTGCTGTTTCAGTGAATGGAATAAAAATTATTCGCTTTTCTTTCCGCCTTTGATACATACTCTTGCGAGATATAATAAAAGCAGGATAAATACAATTAAGCTTCCGATTTCTCCGATTGAGAATTTTTTGGAGAGATCGATGATCTTATCTAATTTTGCAACGGCAAAGATTGCGAGGATGACACCCATCAATCCTTCTCCGGCGATCAGACCGGATGTGAAGAGGATTCCGTGATCCACGCTTGCCTTTTTCTCTTTTTCAGAGACGTTTCGTTTGTCCATGAACAGACGGACAAGTCCGCCGGCCATAATTCCGGCATTTAAGCTGAATGGAAGGTACATACCGACTGCAAACGGCATTACCGGAACTTTCAGGATTTCCATGACGATTGCTACACAGACACCAATCAGGATCAGTGACCATGGAAGTTCTGCGCTCATGATACCTTCTACCAGCATTTTCATCATCGTTGCCTGTGGAGCAGGGATCGCTTCAGATCCATATCCCCATGCATTGTCCAGAAGCTGCAATACAAATCCGATCGCAGCAGCAGAAACAACGACACCGATCATCTCACCGATCTGCTGTTTCTTTGGAGTTGCACCGACAATAAATCCGGTCTTCAAATCCTGTGAACAGTCTCCGGCAATCGCTGCGATGACACAGATAATACCACCAATTGCGATGGCACCAGTCATACCTTTCACTCCGGTTGTACCGGTAGCTTTCAGAAGTAATGTGGCGATCAGAAGTGTTGCGATCGCCATACCGGATACCGGGTTGTTGGAAGATCCGATGAGTCCTACCATACGGGAAGAAACGGTTGCAAAGAAGAATCCAAATACAATAACGATCAGAGCGCCGATTGGATTAACCGGGAATGCCGGCACCAGCCAGATGGCAATTCCGATCACCAGGATCATAACAAGTAAGAATGGCATCGGAATGTCCTGCTCTGTACGCAGTGCTGAAGCACTGCTTTTCTTTTTCATACTCTGCATTGCCTGTTTAAAGGTCTTCGCAATGAGCGGAAGGCTCTTGATCAGACTGATCACACCACCGGTTGCAACAGCACCTGCACCGATATATTTGATGTAAGTTCCCCAGAGATCACTTGGAGCCATCTGGGCAATCGGATCGGTCCCAGGGAAAATTGCCTGTGCATCTGCACCGAACAGTGCGATGGCAGGCATCAGTACAAACCAGCTCAATGTACTTCCGGCCAGCATATAGCTGGAAATCTTCGGTCCGCAGATGTAACCGACACCTGCCAGTGCAGGGAGTACCTGGACTCCAACGGAAGAACCGGCATAGGCTTTGATGTCATATCCAATCTCACTTGGGAAGACTTTCAGTCCGTCTGCGATAAATTTGTAAGCGGCAGCGATTCCCAGACCGGAGAATACCGTACCTGCTTTGCTTCCGCCTTCTTCTCCGGCAAGAAGAACTTCTGCACAGGCAGTACCTTCCGGAAACGGAAGTGTGCCGTGTTCTTCTACGATCAGTGCCTGACGCAGAGGAACCATAAAAGCAACACCGAGAAGACCACCTACTAATGCAACAAGAAAGATTGTGATCATACTCGGAGAATCGATCGTTCCTTCTTTTGCCCACAGGAACAGGGCAGGGAGCGTAAAGATTGCTCCGGCTGCAACGGATTCACCGGCAGAACCGATCGTCTGGACAAGGTTGTTTTCCAGAATGGAGTCTCTGCGAAGGATGACGCGGATGATTCCCATGGAAATAACCGCCGCCGGAATAGAGGCGGAGATCGTCATACCGACACGCAGACCCAGATATGCATTCGCCGCACCGAAAACGATGGCGAGCAGAATACCAATCAGGAGAGAGGTTACCGTGAACTCCGGTACGACACGGTCGGCCGGGATATACGGCTTGAAATTATTTTTGTTATCAGACATGTATAAATTTTTCCTTTCTTTTCTCAAAATCTCTTTCCCAATCCATCTGAAATTACAGCAAAATCTATTATATCAGAGCATCCCTGCATTCCCCAGAGAACGCGGGGATGTCATAATATCAAAAATAAGGATATGTTACTGGTTACAGTAACAAGTCTATGCAAGCTTTTTTAAGACATCTGTCAAGAGCTCATAGAACCGTTCGAAAGAATCCAGCGGCAGATGTTCATCCGGTGTGTGGCATCCGCGGATCGTAGGGCCGACTGCAATGGCATCTAGTCCAGGGATCGCATCAGAGAAAAGTCCACATTCCAGACCTGCATGGATGGCTTCGATCTTCAGATCATCGTGGAACAGTTCTTTGTAGCTTTGCACAAAAACATCGCGGATCGGAGAAACTTCTGCAAAACTCCAGCCCGGATACTCGCCGTGCATGCTGACTTCGAAACCGAAGGTTTCTGCCAGAAGGCAGAGCTTTTCTTTGAGTGCGCTCATCAGTGTGGCAACAGAAGAACGTGGTGCAAATACAAGGGATGCACTTGTCTCATCAGTTGCTGCAATTCCGAGATTTAACGAAGTGACTGTAAAACCGTCCAGGTTCATGTTGCGGAATTGTACACCGTTTGGCGCAAGACACATTGCCGTGATAAAGGCTTTTCCATCCTCGGCAGAGATCACATCTGCAGTTCCGTTTTCTGTGCTTACAAGGAACTGAAATGCCGGCTCATACGGACAGATCTCGGATGAAAAGTCAGCAGAGAGTGCCAAAGCCAGATTTTCCGCATTTTTTGCAGCAACTTCATCAGAATAGAACAGAGTTGCGGATGTCTCACGAGGGATGGCATTGTCCTTTGTACCGCCGTTAAAATCAACTAAAAGGGCATCGGTATTGTGGAACAGATGATTGATCATACGAGCCATCAACAGATTGGCATTCTGATGTTCTTTGTTGATATCTGTTCCGGAATGTCCGCCCAGAAGTCCGGTCGCCTCCAGATGGAGCAGCATCCCTTCTTTTTTACTGCGGGTGATTGGACGGGTGAGACCGAAACGAAGTCCTCCTGCACAGCTGACTGTGGCAACTCCCTCGTCCTCGGAATCCAGATTGATCATGGTACGAGCTGAAAGAAGGGATTTATCCAGTGCTTCTGCTCCGTTCAATCCGATCTCTTCCTGTGTAGTGAACACACATTCCAGTGCCGGATGTGTCAGTGTATCGTCATCTAGGATCGCAAGCATGCATGCAACGGCAGCTCCGTTGTCCCCGCCAAGGGTAGTGCCGTTTGCGGAGAGTACGCCGTCTTTTATGATCAGATCCAGAGGGTCTGTTGTAAAATCATGTGCAACGCCTGCGAGTTTTTCACATACCATGTCCGTATGCCCCTGCAGCATAACGGCCGGTTTTTCTTTAGCCCCTGCGCTTGCAGGCTTTTTGATGATCACATTGAAAAGTGCATCCCGGTGATACCACAGATTTCGTTCTTCGGCAAATGCCACGAGATAGTCACTGATTGCTTTCTCGTTGGCAGAGCCACGAGGAATGGCACTGATGTCTTCGAAAAAGTGAAATAATTTTTCTGGTTTGTATCCTGTGATTTTATAATTCATAGATCATACCTCTTTTCTAATATAAATATCGTTCGTTCTATTCTAGCATTTTTAGCGTGGTAAAGCAAGAAAATCTTAGAAAATGAAAGTGGTTCAGCGGAAAATCAAAAAATCCGGGAAAGACAGGAAACGAATAGGAAGAGGAGGTTCTGCATACATTTTGGATAAGAGGCGTATAACGGCAGTGCAGAATATGAAAAGAGAAGCAGAAAAAGAAAAGTTAAGAGAACGGTTTGCGGCGGCTGCAAATATGCCAAAGGATGTGGTGTTAGGGGCATCTGTCGTGACTGTGATCGGAAACGGGGAAATCAGTATTGAAAATTACCGCGGAATTTTAGAATATACAGGAGAGCTGATCCGGGTACAGACGAAAAAAGGGCAGATCCAGGTACACGGAAAGGGACTGCAGATTGAGTACTATCTGAATGATGAGATGAAAATAACAGGGAAGATCCATACCCTTGAATATGAAATGTGAGGTAAACAGCAATGCAGAGAATCCTGCGTTTTTTGAGAGGATATGTAAAAATCAGAATAAAGGGATACTCCCCGGAGCGTTTTTTAAATCTGTGCAGTCATCATCAGATCGATATCTGGGGACTTCAGCCCTGTAAAAATTCTTATGAGATGTATGTAAAGCTGAAGGATTTTCGGAAAATCCGTCCGATCGTGAGAAAAACGCGCACGAAGGTCGTTTTAGTGGAACGCTTCGGCATGCCATTTTTTCTAACAAGATGTCAGAGCAGAACATGGTTTCTCGCAGGAGCTGTGCTCTGTATACTCCTGTTGATGTTCTACACTTCGTTTATCTGGGATATCCATTTTGAAGGAAATGAAAAATGGACGGATGAAGTACTGCTTCAATTTCTGGAGCAGGAGAAGATCACACCTGCCATGCCAAAAGGGAAGGTAGACTGCGCGGATATCGTGCGGAAGATTCGGCAGAAATATGATGATATTGTGTGGGTCTCAGCCTCCATCGATGGAAGCAGGCTGAAAATACAGATCAAGGAGAATGAAGATACGTTTCAGGAGGTGCAAAAGGAAGAAAAACCCTGTGATCTGATCGCAGAACAGGACGGGGTGATCACAAAGATGGTGACACGTTCCGGAGTTCCCATGGTGCATGTCGGGGATCAGGTGAAAAAGGGGGATATCCTTGTGTCAGGCAGAATCGAGGTGTGCAATGATGCAAAAGAGGTGGTAGAATATCAGTATGAGCAGGCAGATGCGGATATTAGGGCAGACACGCAGACAGAATATGAGGATGAAATCAGCACATACTATGAAGAAAAGAGGTATCAGAACCAAAAACGGATGCAGGTTTTTGTGGAATTTAAAAACTGGGAATGTCATCTTGGAAGTGTGAAAAATTCTTTTCCGAAAAGTGAACAATATGTGATGAAACGTCAGGTGACCCTGGGAGAAAATTTTCATCTTCCACTATTTTATGGGGTAAAAGTTGCAAAATCATACCAGATAAAAGAAAAAAGATATACAAATGAAGAAATTCAAAAGAAATTGAGCGAAAACTTCAAACAATTTTCAAAGGAATTGAAGGAAAAAGGTATTCAAATACAGGGAAATAGTGTTAAAATACACATAGGCAAAAAATCTGCGGTTGCAAAAGGGAGCTTATACCTGAATGAAGACATTGCAAAAAAAGCAGATACAGAAATATTAGAGATTGAAAGGAATAAGAAGGATGAGTCTTTCAGAACTGATGATTGATATACCGGCGGAGCACGAGAGAAATGTGTTCGGGCAGTTTGATGCGTATGCAAAAAAGCTGGAGCGGACGTTTCATGTGACACTGATCGCCAGAGAAGGCAAAGTGAAGATATTAGGTGAAGATAAAAATGCAGAGAAGGCAAGGCGGGTATTGGATCAGCTTGCTGCTCTGTCAAAAAGAGGAAATGAGATTACGGAACAGAATGTAGATTATGCCATGTCACTGGTCTATGAGGATCAGGAGGAGGCGATGGTGGAGATGGATCGGGAATTGATCTGTCACACATTGCAGGGAAAACCGATCAAACCGAAGACGCTGGGACAGAAGCGTTATGTAGATGCCATTCGGGAAGGAATGATCACGTTTGGGCTGGGACCTGCGGGAACCGGAAAGACCTATCTTGCCATGGCTATGGCAATCACAGCGTTTCAGAGAAATGAAGTGAGCCGTATTATCCTTACCAGGCCGGCGATAGAGGCAGGAGAAAAACTGGGATTTCTTCCGGGAGATCTTCAGAGCAAGATCGATCCCTATCTGCGTCCTCTTTATGATGCATTGTATCAGATCATGGGAGCGGAAAGTTTTGCAAAAAATTCAGAAAAAGGTCTGATCGAGGTTGCACCTCTTGCTTATATGAGAGGAAGAACACTGGACAATGCGTTTATCATTCTGGATGAGGCACAGAATACGACGCCGGCACAGATGAAAATGTTTCTGACAAGGATCGGATTTGGTTCCAAAGTCGTGATCACCGGAGATGCCACCCAAAAGGACCTTCCGGCAGGAACGGTTTCCGGTCTGGATGTAGCAGTCAAGGTGGTAAAAAATCTGGAGGGGATCAGCATCTGCACACTGACGAGCAAGGATGTGGTGCGGCACCCGCTTGTACAGAAGATCGTAAAGGCATATGAAGAGTATGAAAAGAAGAGCACCCGTACAAAGGGCGGTACAAAAAGGAGAAAATCATGAGTTTGTATTTAGAAGAAGAAGGAGAAATCACACTTCCGTTTGAAACGAAAGAAGTGGCAGATCTGGTGGTGGAAGCCGCATTGGAATATGAGGGATGTCCTTATGAAGCAGAGATCAATCTGCTGCTGACCACAGACGATGAGATCCACCGGATGAACGAGGAGTTTCGTCAGATCGACCGGGCAACGGATGTTTTGTCGTTTCCGATGCTGGAATATGAGACTCCGGGAGATTTCTCGTTTGTGGAAGAGGAGGCCGAAGCATTTAATCCGGAATCTGGAGAACTGATGCTTGGTGACATTGTTATTTCCAAGGAGAAGGTACTTGCACAGGCAGAGGCCTATGGACACTCACCGAAACGGGAATTTGCATTTCTGATCGCACACAGTATGCTTCATTTGTTCGGATATGATCATATGGAAGAAGAGGAGCGTCTGGTCATGGAAGAAAGACAGCGTGAGATCATGGAAAAAGTCCAGATTTTAAGGGCGTGACGGAGGAGACGGATGGCAGATATACAGAAGAACAAAAGAAGAAAAAAACAGTCGAAAGAGAATGAATTTTTGATACAGGGAGCAATCCTTGCAGCGGCGGCAGTGATTGTAAAGATCATCGGGGCATTGTACCGGATTCCGCTGACCAATATTATCGGAGATGAGGGAAACGGATTTCTCGGATATGCATATGAGATTTATGCGATGGCACTGATGCTGTCCTCCTTCAGTCTTCCGATCGCGGTATCCAAGCTGGTCTCCACAAAGATGGCGATGCACCAGCCAAGAAACGCCTTTCGAATTTTTAAATGTGCAATGATGTTTGCGGTTTCCGTGGGGGCAGTTGTGGCACTGGCAATCTTTCTGGGGGCAGATATGATCTCCAGACATCTGATGGAATCGCCGCTTAGTGTCTATACACTCAAGGTGCTGGCTCCGGCGCTGTTTATCGTGGCAGTGCTCGGTGTAATGCGCGGATATTTTCAGGGAATGGGAACTATGGTTCCGACTGCGATCTCCCAGGTTTTGGAGCAGATCATCAATGCAACAGTCAATATCGTAGGAGCCAGCATCATGATCAAAGTGGGGATGGCAGCTGCGAAAAAGCAGGACAATCCTTTGCTTGAACCGGCCTATGGGGCAGCGGGAGGAACGGCGGGAACGGCTACGGGAGCACTGGTCGCACTGTTGTTTTTGATGTTTGTGTTTGTACTGTTTCAAAAAGTGATGATGCGGCAGATGAGAAGAGACCGCACGAAACATCAGGATGGATATGGGCAGATTTTGAAGGTTCTTCTTTTGACGATCGCCCCGATCCTGTTCAGTACGGCAATCTATAATATCAATCAGATTATTGACCTGACCTTGTTTGCAAAGATCATGGCAGCACAGGGAGTTACCTTGAAAGAATATATCATTCCACAGGGAATTTACACAGGAAAATACAATACGTTGATCAACATCCCGCTTGCGATGGCGAACGGACTTGCAGCATCTGTTATTCCGGCACTGACAGCGGCAGTTGCCTCCAGAAACCGGACGCAGATGCAGAATAAGATCAATCAGACGATCCGTCTTACCATGCTGATCGCGATTCCTTGTTTTGTGGGATTTGTGGTACTGGCATCGCCGATCATGCAGTTCCTTTACGGAGATTCCAGAACGGAGCCTGCACTGATGCTGGCATCCGGGGCGATCACAGTTGTGTTGTACAGTTCCTCAACAGTTACAAACTCGATTCTGCAGGGACTGGACCGGCTGACTGCACCGGCAAAGAATGCGCTGATTTCACTGGGGATCCATCTTGTGGCAGTCCTTTTGATGCTGGTTGTTTTCAAATGGGGGATTTATTCTCTCGTATTCAGTAATGTGATCTTCAGTTTTTGTATGTGTGTACTGAATATGAAGGATGTATATAAGGCAAGTGGATTCAGACAGGATTTCAAGACCTGTTATATCAAGCCGTTTCTGGCAGCTTTGATCATGGGAGTGGCGGCATTTGTGTCCAATAAGCTTCTTAGCGCCCTGATGCCGGGAAGATTTCTGGCAAATGGACTTTCTATCATCATTGCCATGCTGGTGTACGCAGTGGCGGTGATCCGGGTAGGAACGCTTTCCGAGTCAGATATGCTGGCACTTCCAATGGGCGGACGGATCTTAAGAGTCTGCAAACGTTTTAAGATTTTTCCACAGGAGAGAGACCTGGACGATGATGATGACATTGAATATCTGGATTGACAAAATCAAGTGAACTGAATAAAACCGGTACAAAGAGCCAATACTGTATGAAAAAAGGAGTCGGACTTTTATGAAGAAGAAATACTGTATTGGCTTTTTTGTGGTCTTGTTTGTGTTTGTCAGTCTGCTCGGAATCGGATATCAGGTGAGTTACCAGTATGTGATGGACAGGCAGATGGCGCGGCAGCAGGATAAACAGCAAAGAAGTGTTGCCGTGAAAGGGGAAGCAGAAAAAAATGAAGGATATTATCTGGCAGAGCTGCATGGCTATGTGGTCGTCTATCTGTTTGATCAATCTACAATTTATGAATTTACAGACATTCCGTTTGAAGAACTGCCGAAAGAAGTGCAGACAAATGTAAAGCAAAAAAAATATGTTGAAACAGAGGAGGAACTTTACGCATTTCTGGAAAATTATTCCAGCTAAAAAACAGCGGGGTAGACGAAAATCGAGAAATAGTGTAAGATGGAGAAAGAATTTTTGGGAAAGGATAAGATTATGGACGAACAAAAGGTAAAAAGAATCAATGAACTGTATAGAAAATCAAAAGCAGAAGGACTGACTGATGCGGAAAAGAAAGAACAAAAGATTCTCAGGCAGGAATATATTGATGCATTCAAACGCAATTTGAGAAGTCAGCTCAATAATATTGATGTGGAAGAAAAAGACGGTACAATCGTCAATCTGGGAGAGAAATTTGGAAACAAAGCGGGACATTAGAAAACAGATGTTATGCGCCAGAGACCGGCTGACAGACAGAGAGTGGGAGACATACAGTGACAGGATCACAGAGCAGGTTGTCTCCCATCCTTTATTTGTGCAGGCGAAAGAAATCTGGTGTTATGTATCTATGGGAAAAGAAGTGTGTACAGAACAAATTCTGGTAAGTGCGTGGAGAGCGGGAAAAAGAACCGCAGTGCCTAAAGTGACCGGAAAACGGGAGATGAAGTTTTACTACATAGAATCGTTGAATGATCTGGAAACAGGAGCGTTTGGAATTTTGGAGCCGAAAGAAGAGAAAAAAGGGGCAGACTGCTGCCTGGAAAAATCGGATCTCTTGATGCTTGTTCCCGGCGTTTCGTTCGATCCGGCGGGAAGAAGGATCGGATATGGAGGAGGATTTTACGACACGTATCTTCAGAAAATGGAAGGATGCCATACGTTTGGACTTGCGTTTGAGGTGCAGATGGCAGATCAGATTCCTGCTGAGGCACATGACATTCGGATGGAATATGTGATGACAGAAAAGAGGTGCTGGAAATGCTGACAGGATTACCGAAAGATCCGATACTTCTTCTAAGCGTGGTAAATACAAAACTGAGAGATTATTATCCAAGCCTGGATGCTCTCTGTGATGATATGGACGTTTCAAGAGAAGTGCTGGAGGAAAAACTCGGCATGATCGACTACAGATACGATGCAGAAAAAAATCAGTTTGAATAGTGGATGAAAGGTAAGGCAGGGAAATATCCCTGTCTTTTGAAATTTTATAAACTTAGAAGGTTTTACTGGATAAATGCAGGAAATTAATGCTATAATATTTCGGACTGCATGCAATGTGCAGACGGCTTCAGTGTTTTGGCTTAATAAGGAACAATGTGCAATTCATTGGCAGCTTATCCCTGAGGTAAGGCGGACAAAATTTCAGATACCATTGCAGAGAATTCTGTGAGAAGGTGAAATGGCGGGAGATGCCAAGCCCTAAGACTTGCTGAAGTCATCTTACGATTTCTTGATAAGAAGAAAGAGAAAGGGGACGAGGTAGATGAAGACCTGATCATGACCTTTTATCAATAGAGCAACTGGGATAAAATTGATAAAGAAAGGTCAAAGTTTATGAAAAAGAAAATAGTAAGCTGCATCCTGTGTGCAGCAGCGACGATATCTCTTGTTTCCGGATGTGGAAGCAATAAGGAGACAGAAACTGATAAAAAAGAAGCTCATGCAGAAAAATCGGTACAATCAGAAGATCGTAATTATGAACCGGTTACAATTCAGCTGAATCTGGAGCGATCCGGGCTGGGAAAAAATGTAGAGTATACCTTTAAGCAAAAACCGGATCATGTGGTTGCTTCCGGAGATCAGATGGCAGATTTGTTTTTTGATCTGGGCTTAGAGGAGCAGATGGCCGGATACACGAAAGGGAGTTGCTGGAGTCTTGTCTCGGAATATCCTGCAAGAGATTCTGTACCACAGATCGCAGAACCCGGAGTGAACCTGTCATCTGTTTCAAAGGAAGAACTGCTTGCTACAGGCTGTGATTTTCTGATCGGCTGGGATTCCGTATTTTCAGATAAAAATTTCAGTACAGAATTCTGTGACGAAAATGGAATTGCCATGTATTTCCCATATGTATGCTCAGACAGTGCCACATTTGAAGATTTGTACAAAGACTATGAGACACTGGGCAAGATTTTTCAAGTGGAAGAAACTGCAGAGCAGAAAATACAAAAAATGAAGGATACACTTCAGGATGTGAAAGAGGCGCTTGGAGAAGATGCATACAAGAACCCGAAAAAAGTGTTTGTCTATGATTCGGGAGAAGATGCCCCTTTTACAGCATGCCAGGGGATGCCGGGAGATATTTTGAAATCGGCAGGCGCCATCTCTATTTTTAATGACATTGAAGCCGGGTGGGCAACCCCTTCCTGGGAAGAAGTGGTAGAACGTGATCCGGATGCAATCCTCCTTTTAGACTATGATGGAGATGTAGAAGAAAAGGCAGAATTTCTTCGCACCAATGCTGCAACAAAAGATTTAAGGGCAATCAAAGAAGGAAAAATCTATTCTGCATGCTGTGCAGACATGCAGGGCTCTGCCGGATCAGCAGCTGCAGTTGAAGAAATTGCAAAGCAGTTATATCCAGATTGTTTTCAATAGGAAAGGGAGTTCTTCTATTACATGAAAGAATTAAATAAAAGACAGAAAAGAGTAAGGCACCTGTCCCTGTTTTGCGCTGTATTTGTGTGCAGTGTTTTAGCGGTAGGTTGTTCCGTTTCCTTTGGAGCTGTCAAGATTCACCCTTTTGAAGTATTTCGTATTATTATGAACCATCTGTCAGGGCGGGAGATATTTTTCCCGACATGGGAAACCAATATGGAAACAATTATCTGGAATATCCGACTTCCAAGAGTTGTGCTTGCGTGGTTTGTAGGTGCCGGACTTTCTGTGTGTGGAGTACTGATGCAGGCGTTGACAAAAAATGCTCTGGCAGATCCTTATGTACTTGGTATTTCTTCCGGAGCTTCAGCAGGAGCGGTATGTGCCATCATCACAGGCTGTTTTCATTTTGCAGGCGGATACGGAACCATGTTTGGAGCAATTTGCGGAGCGGCCCTGGCAATTGTATTATCCATGGCGATTGCAACATATAAGGGAACCGTTACTTCGACACAGCTGATCCTGGCGGGGATTGCGACTTCTGCGTTGTTTAGCGGGATCACCAATCTGATCATTTACGGGTATCATACCGGATCGGATAAGACAAAGACAGCACAATACTGGATGGTAGGTTCTTTGAGTGGCGCAAGCTGGGAGAAAGTCAAATATGTTGCAGCTGCTTTTCTGATTACAGTCTGCATCATTCTTCTTTTTACAAGAGAACTGGATATGCTGCTTTTGGGAGATGGCACTGCTGAGAATCTGGGAGTCAATGTAACAAGAATCAAAATGGTTGTGATCATCATGGCTGCCGTATTGACCGGAATTGTGGTCTCTGTCAGTGGAGTGATCGGCTTTATCGGGCTTGTTGTTCCACATATTGCGAGAAGAATGGTAGGATCACGGCATACGATAGTATTACCGTTTGTAATTGTTTTGGGCGGATTGTTTACTGTACTGGCAGATTTTCTCTCGCGGGTGATCGTTGCACCGGAGGAGCTCCCAATCGGAATTATTGCGGCTTTGTCCGGCGCACCGTTTTTCCTGTATCTGATCCGCAGGGGAAGGAGGAAGAGCACATGAACCATAGCTTTTTGACAGTTCGCGGATTGGACTACAGTATTGATGGAACCGAGATTCTGCAGGATGTTTCTCTGGAAGTACCGGAAGGCACTTTTGTCGGGCTGATTGGTCCCAATGGCTGCGGAAAATCAACGTTGCTGAAAAACATATACAAAACGTACAGACCACAGAAAGATACCGTTTATATCGACGGGAAGGATGTTGTTTCGCTGTCAGCGAAAGAGATGGCAAGACAAGCAGCAGTTGTCGCACAGGAAAATCAGACCGAATTTGATCTGGAAGTGCTTGATATGGTTATGTATGGACGCTATGCACATCGTAGGTTTTTAGAAAAGGAAACAGAAGAGGATCTTGCAATCTGCAGGCGTTTTTTAGAAGAAGTGGGACTGAAAGGATACGAAAACCGCTCTTTTTTCAGCTTGTCCGGAGGAGAAAAACAAAGGGTGCTCATGGCAAGAACGCTTGCTCAGGAGAGCAGACTGATTCTCCTGGATGAGCCGACGAATCATCTGGATATCCGGTTTCAATATCTGTTGATGGAGATCTTAAAGAAACAGGATGCGACGATTTTTTCTTCCGTTCATGATCTGAATATTGCAGCCATGTACTGCGACAGAATTTTACTTATGGATCGGGGGAGGATCATCAAAGCGGGAACACCCGAAGAGATTCTTACCGAGGAAAATATTTTACAAATTTTTGGAATCCATGCGCAGATCACGAAAAATCCGATTACGCAAAAGATACAAGTGTATTATATTCCGAAAGGATAACAGAGGATTGTTTTATCTTGAAAAACCAAATGGATTCGATTATAATGAAAGCTCATATGGAATGCTAAGATATACGAAGAGATAGAGAGGAAGACAATTCATGTTGGAGAAGAAACAAACGAAGAAGATAGAAGAGATTTTAACTGAAATCGATCTGGAACAGCCGGCTCCGGCAGAGGAACCTATGCGCCAGTATTATTTTATGGAAAAAGCACGTCGTCTTGTCAAGACCCAGGCGGAAACCCTGGGACGTCCGCTGACCTTTCATGTAACAACATTTGGCTGCCAGATGAACGCAAGGGATTCGGAGAAGCTGACCGGAATTCTGGAGCAGATTGGATATGTGGAAGAGGAAGAAGAGAATCAGGCAGATTTCGTAATCTACAATACCTGTACGGTGCGTGAAAATGCCAATCAGAAGGTATATGGACATTTGGGACAGCTCAACCGTGTGAAAAAGAAAAATCCGCATATGCTGATCGGACTCTGCGGATGTATGATGCAGGAGCCGGAAGTAGTCGAGAAGTTAAAGAAAAGCTATCGGTTTGTGGATCTGATCTTCGGAACGCACAATATTTTTAAATTCGCAGAGCTGGTTGCCACAAGACTGGAATCTGATCGGATGGTGATCGATATTTGGAAGGACACAGACAAGATCGTAGAAGATCTTCCGAGTGAGCGGAAGTTCTCATTCAAATCAGGGGTCAATATCATGTTTGGATGCAACAATTTCTGCAGCTACTGTATCGTGCCGTATGTGCGCGGACGGGAGCGCAGCCGGAATCCGAAAGATATTATCCGGGAGATCGAGAGCCTGGTTGCAGACGGAGTGGTGGAAGTGATGCTTCTGGGACAGAATGTCAATTCTTATGGAAAGACGCTGGAAGAACCGATGACATTTGCACAGCTTTTACAGGAAATCGAGAAAATCGAAGGACTGGAGCGTATCCGTTTTATGACCTCCCATCCGAAGGATCTCTCCGATGAATTGATCGAGGTGATGGCGCAGTCCCAAAAAATCTGCAAGCATCTGCATCTTCCGGTGCAGTCCGGAAGCACGCGGATCCTGGAAAAGATGAACCGGCGCTATACAAAGGAACACTATCTTGGACTGGTGGAGAAGATCAAAGCAGCAGTTCCGGATATTTCCCTGACAACGGATATCATTGTCGGATTTCCGGGAGAGACAGAAGAAGATTTTCAGGAGACGCTGGATGTGGTGCGAAAGGTTCGCTATGACAGCGCATTTACCTTTATTTATTCAAAACGGACCGGAACTCCGGCAGCAGTGCTGGAGGAACAGGTTCCGGAAGAGATTGTCAAAGACCGCTTTGACCGTCTGTTAAAAGAAGTACAGAGTATTTCCGCCGAAGTGTGCAGTGTGCATACCAAAACGGTACAGCGTGTGCTTGTAGAGTCAGTCAATGATCATGATGATTCACTTGTGACAGGAAGAATGAGCAATAATCTCCTGGTTCATTTCCCGGGAGAGAAAGATCTGGTTGGAAAACTGGTGGATGTCCGTCTTGATACTTGCAAAGGATTTTATTATCTCGGTGAAATGGTAGCATCCATCCGGGTATAATCTGGCAAAAAACGCCCAAACTATCTGTATGAGTCGAAAAGACCTGCAGACAGGGAGGGCGCTTTTTGTGAAAAAATGGAGCGAAAATTTATTTTTATGGGCTTTGGGAGGCAGTCTTTATTATGGATTTGAAGTTTTCTTCCGGGGATTTTCTCACTGGAGTATGTTCGTGCTTGGAGGAATCTGTCTTTTATTTTGTGCCAAACAGGGACTTTGGACCGGATGGAGGGAGCCGTTATGGAAACAGGTGCTCTGGTGTACAATCTTTGTGACAGCAGCGGAATTTATCACGGGAATGATCGTGAATCAGTGGCTTGGATGGAATGTATGGGATTATACAGGAAGAAAATGGCAGCTGTTCGGTCAGATCTGTCTGCCGTTTACCATTATTTTTTCCGCACTGTGCGTGATCGGCATTCTGCTCTCCGGGTATCTTCTTTATTGGTTATACGGGGAAGAAAAACCACATTTTCACGTGCTTTAGGAAGTTGGAAGGCGGACAAAATTGGATCTGGTACATTGAACTGAATTTCCAAAGATGCTATAATGGCAAAGAAAAAAATACACAAAGGAGAAAAACGTGTGGCAGAATTAACACCAATGATGCAGCAGTATATCGAGACAAAAAAACAGTATCAGGACTGCATCTTATTTTATAGATTAGGCGATTTTTATGAAATGTTTTTTGAGGATGCCCTGACTGCATCCAGGGAACTGGAGATTACACTGACCGGAAAAAACTGCGGGCAGGAAGAAAAAGCTCCCATGTGCGGAGTTCCATATCATGCAGTGGAAGGATATCTGAACAAGCTGGTGTCTAAAGGGTATAAAGTGGCGATCTGCGAACAGGTGGAAGATCCAAAACAGGCGAAAGGAATCGTAAAGCGTGAGGTTGTACGGATCGTGACACCGGGGACAAATCTGGACACCCAGGCACTGGATGAGACAAAGAACAATTATATCATGTGTATTGTCTACATTGCAGACCGGTATGGGCTTTCCATCGCGGATGTAACGACCGGAGATTATTTTGTAACAGAGCTGGAGGAAAGTGCAAAGCTTTTGGATGAGATCTATCGTTTTATGCCGTCTGAGATCATCTGTAACGAGTCTTATTATATGAGCGGCATGGATCTGGATGATTTAAAAGACCGCCTGGGAATTACAATCTACTCTCTGGATTCGTGGTATTTTGATGATGCGGTCTGCAGACAGAAACTGCTGGAGCATTTCAAAGTAGCATCTTTTGCCGGGCTTGGGCTCGAAGATTATGACTGTGGGATCATCAGTGCCGGGGCGCTTCTGCAGTATTTATACGAAACTCAGAAAAATTCCCTGGCTCAGCTGACACATATTACGGCATATACGACAGGAAAATATATGATGCTGGACAGTTCCACAAGAAGAAACCTGGAACTGTGTGAAACACTGCGCGAAAAGCAGAAGAGAGGCTCTCTTCTCTGGGTGCTTGATAAGACAAAAACAGCAATGGGTGCGCGTATGCTGCGAAAGTACGTGGAGCAGCCGCTGATTGAGAAAAAAGAAATCCTTCGGCGGCTGGATGCTGTGGAGGAATTGAAAGAGCAGGCGATCTGCAGAGAAGAGATCCGGGAATATCTCTCACCGGTTTACGATCTGGAGCGTCTGGTGACGAAGATTACATATGGTTCTGCGAACCCGAGGGATCTGACTGCATTTGGAAGCTCTCTGACGATGCTTCCGCCGATCTGCTGTATTATGGAGGATCTGCGTGCCCCTCTTTTGGAGGAGATAAAAGAAGAACTGGATCCGCTGGAGGATATTTCTGCGCTGATCAAAGAAGCGATTGCAGAAGAGCCGCCTCTTGCGATGAAAGAAGGCGGGATTATCCGGGATGGCTATAGCGAAGAGGTGGATACTCTGCGCCGCGCAAAATCAGAAGGAAAGGACTGGCTTGCAAAGCTGGAATCAGAAGAACGGGAAAAGACCGGGATCAAAAATCTGAAGATCAAGTACAACAAAGTGTTTGGATATTATCTGGAAGTGACGAATTCATTTAAGGATATGGTTCCGGATTATTATACGAGGAAACAGACACTTGCCAACGCAGAGCGTTACATTATCCCGGAATTAAAAGAACTGGAAGATACCATTCTTGGTGCAGAAGACAAACTGTATGCGCTGGAATATGAGATTTATTGTGATGTCCGCAATCAGATCGCTGCCCAGGTGGAGCGCATCCAGACGACTGCGAAAGCGATCGCAAAAGTGGATGTGTTTGCATCGCTTGCTCTGGTGGCAGAACGCAGCAATTATGTGCGTCCGAAGATCAATGAACAAGGTGTGATCGATATCAAGGACGGACGGCATCCTGTGGTGGAAAAGATGATCCCAAACGATATGTTTATCAGCAACGATACCTATCTGGATGATAAAAAACAGCGGATTTCCATTATCACGGGACCGAATATGGCTGGAAAGTCTACGTATATGAGACAGGCGGCGCTGATCGTTTTAATGGCACAGCTTGGATCTTTTGTTCCGGCATCCAGTGCTAATATCGGTCTGGTGGATCGCATTTTCACCCGTGTGGGGGCATCCGATGATCTGGCATCCGGACAGAGTACCTTTATGGTAGAGATGACAGAGGTTGCCAATATTCTCAGAAATGCCACATCTAAGAGCCTTCTGATCCTGGATGAGATCGGAAGAGGAACCAGTACCTTTGACGGATTGTCCATTGCCTGGGCAGTCGTGGAGTATATCAGCGACAACAAACTGCTTGGTGCGAAGACACTTTTTGCGACACACTACCATGAGCTGACAGAGCTGGAGGGCAAGATTCACAATGTCAACAATTACTGTATTGCGGTAAAGGAAAAGGGAGACGATATTGTGTTCCTTCGCAAGATCGTAAAAGGCGGAGCGGATAAGAGCTATGGAATCCAGGTGGCAAAGCTGGCGGGAGTTCCGGATGTTGTGATCACACGCGCAAAAGAGATCGTGGAAGAGCTGAGTGATGAGGATATTACGACCAGAGTCAGTGAGATCGCATCCAGAGAAAAAGAGCAGAAGAAAAAACAGAAGACGAAAAAATATGACGAGGTGGATATGGCGCAGATGTCATTGTTTGATACGGTAAAAGACGATGACGTTCTGGAAGAATTAAAGAGCATTGATGTGGGAAATCTGACGCCTGTCGATGCACTCAATACCATTTATCGTCTGCAGAATAAACTAAAGAACCGCTGGTAGAAAGTAAAGGAGAACACAGATGCCGCAGATTCAGGTTTTAGATCAGATTACAATAGATAAGATCGCCGCAGGTGAAGTGATTGAGCGGCCGGCGTCGATCGTCAAAGAACTCGTAGAAAATTCCATTGATGCAAAAGCTGCCTCCGTTACCGTGGAGATTCAGGATGGAGGGATTTCTTTGATCCGCGTCACGGACAATGGAAGCGGGATTGAACGGGAAGATATCCGCAATGCATTTTTGCGTCATTCCACGAGCAAGATCCGCAAAGTGGAAGATCTGGCACATATTGCATCACTCGGATTTCGGGGAGAAGCACTTTCCAGTATCTCTGCGGTGACCAGGACGGAGCTGATCACCAAGACGAAGGAGGATACATTTGGAACCCGCTATGTGATCGAAGGCGGAGTGGAGCAGAGTCTGGAGGATGCCGGGGCACCGGACGGGACGACCTTCCTTGTGCGGCAGTTGTTTTATAATGTGCCTGCCAGACGGAAGTTTCTAAAAACACCGATGACAGAGGCCGGGCATGTACAGGATCTGCTCATGCGCCTTGCACTTTCTCACCCGGAGGTTGCATTTACTTTTATCAATAACGGACAGACAAAAATGCGGACATCTGGAAATGGAAAATTAAAGGATGTAATCTACAGCATTTACGGGAGAGAGGCCGCGGCAAATCTGATCGAACTGGATTATTCCATGGATGGTCTGGTGATGAAAGGATATCTTGGAAAACCGGTGATCACCAGAGGAAACCGGAATTTTGAAAATTATTTTGTAAACGGGCGGTATGTGAAAAATGCGATGCTCTCCAAAGCAATCGAAGATGCATACAAGGACTTTCTCATGCAGCACAAGTTTCCGTTCGTAGTCATCCACTTTCAGGTGGATGGTGAGAAAATCGATGTAAATGTGCATCCGACCAAAATGGAAATGCGGTTTCAGAGGCAGCAGGATGTCTATAATATTGTGTATGAGGGGGTTCATAGAACCCTTCTGGAGCCGGAACTCATTCCTCAGGTGGAGGCGCCGGCTCCAAAAGTAATTTCACAGCCAAAGAGCGAAAGTCCGTTTTTATTAAAGCCCAAAACAGCACCGCAGCCAATGGAGAAAAAGCCAGAAGAAAAAGAAGAGCCCCATGACGAAGCATATTTCATGAAGAAGATGAAGGAGAGAGTGCTTTCCTATCATCAGCGCAATTCTTCGGCAGAAGTCGCAAAAAAAGAGCAGATCTTCCGGCCGCAGGCTCAGGCGGAGAGAATCAAAGATGCACTTGCCCGTGCAAAGGAAGTGGAGAAGCAGCCGCAAAAGCAGGCAGAAGAACAGCCGGAATTGATCCGGGAAACACCTGTCTATGAAACGAAGCCTGTAACAGAAGAAAAAGCAGAGCAGTTAAATTTGTTTGAGGAGCATCTTCTGAAACGGGAGAAGAAAGCAGAGTACAAGCTGATCGGGCAGGTATTTGAGACATACTGGCTGGTGGAATTTGAGAACAGTCTGTATATCATTGATCAACATGCTGCTCATGAGCGGGTGTTATATGAACGCACGTTAAAAGAGATGAAGAACAGAGAATTTACCGCTCAGTATTTAAGTCCGCCGATCATCCTGAGCCTGTCTATGCAGGAGGCGCAGGTGCTGAATGAAAATATGGACCGGTTTACAAGGATCGGATTTGAGATCGAACCGTTTGGCGGAGAGGAATATGCAGTGCGCGCCATTCCGGACAATTTGTTTGGAATCGCCAAAAAAGAGCTGCTGTTGGAAATGCTGGACGATCTGACAGATGGGATCAGCACCTCCATGACACCGGAGCTTATTGATGAGAAAGTGGCATCTATGTCATGTAAAGCAGCGGTGAAAGGCAATAACCGGCTTTCCGCGCAGGAGGCGGACGCACTGATCGGGGAACTGTTATTGCTGGAGAATCCATATCACTGCCCGCATGGACGTCCGACGATCATCGCAATGACACAGCGGGAACTGGAAAAGAAATTTAAGAGGATTGTATAGATGAAGAAACCATTGATTATATTGACCGGTCCTACAGCGGTTGGAAAAACCGCTGCTTCAATCGGACTTGCCAAAGCGATTGGCGGAGAAATCATTTCCGCAGATTCCATGCAGGTCTACCGGCATATGGATATCGGATCTGCAAAGATTCGGTCAAAAGAGATGCAAGGGATCTCGCACCATCTGATCGATGTGCTGGAGCCGGAGGAAGAGTTCCATGTGGTGAAATTCCAGCAGATGGCAAAAGAAGCGCTGGATGGGATCTATCAGAGAGGACATATCCCTATTGTTGTAGGTGGAACCGGGTTTTATATCCAGGCTCTGTTGTATGACATTTCGTTTGAAGACAATGAGGAGGATCATTCCTACCGGAAAGAGCTGGAAGAACTGGCACAGGAAGAAGGTGCAGAAAAGCTGCATCAGATGCTGCGGCAGGTGGATGAAAAGGCGGCGCTTGAAATTCATGCCAACAATGTAAAACGTGTGATCCGTGCCCTGGAATTCTATCATCAGACCGGTGAAAAGATTTCCGAACACAATGCCAAAGAACGGGAAAAAGAATCTGCCTATAATTCTGCCTATTTTGTGTTGAATGATGACCGGGCCAATCTTTATGAGCGAATCAACAAAAGAGTGGATGCTATGTTTGAGGAGGGACTTGTAGAAGAAGTTACGGCGCTTCAAGAACGTGGCTATACAAGAGGGATGGTGTCCATGCAGGGGCTGGGATACAAAGAGATTTTTGCTTATCTGGACGGGGAATGTACGCTGGAAGAGGCAAAAGAAATTATCAAAAGAGATACCAGACATTTTGCAAAACGTCAGATCACCTGGTTTAAACGGGAACGGGATGTGATCTGGATCAACAAGCAGGAATATGGATATCAGGAAGAAAAGATACTGGAGAGAATTCTGAAAGAATTAAAGGTTCAGGAGATCTTTCCACAGAAAGAAGAGGAAATAAAATGAGAGAGTGTATGACAGAGACGATGTATGAGAAGCTGGGGATTTCGAAGGAAGTTTACGAGTTTGGACAGACAATAGAGGCGGGATTAAAGGAACGGTTCTCACAGATGGATGAAGTGGCAGAGTACAATCAGTTAAAGGTGCTCCATGCCATGCAGGAAAATAAGGTCAGTGAGGGGTGTTTCAACTACGCCAGCGGGTATGGCTACAACGATATGGGAAGAGACACACTGGAGCAGGTATACGCCAGTACATTCCATACAGAAGCGGCATTGGTTCGTCCGCAGATTACCTGTGGAACGCACGCCCTTGCCCTTGCCCTTGCAGCAAACTTACGTCCGGGAGACGAACTGCTCTCGCCGGTGGGAAAACCATATGATACGCTGGAGGAAGTGATCGGGATTCGCCCGTCAAAAGGTTCTCTGGCAGAGTATGGGATCACATACCGTCAGGTGGAGCTTTTGGAAGACGGTTATTTTGATTATCCTGCAATCAGGGAGGCAATCAATGAGCGGACGAAACTGGTGACGATCCAGCGATCCAAGGGATATCAGACAAGACCAAGCTATTCCGTGGAGAAGATCGGAGAGCTGATCGCCTTTATCAAGGAGATCAAGCCGGATGTGATCTGTATGGTGGACAACTGTTATGGAGAATTTGTAGAAAAGATTGAACCAAGTGATGTGGGAGCGGACATGATCGTTGGTTCCCTGATCAAAAATCCTGGAGGCGGTCTGGCGCCGATCGGGGGCTATATTGCGGGAAGAGAAGATCTGATCGAGAACTGCGGATACCGTCTGACTTCTCCGGGACTCGGAAAAGAGGTGGGAGCATCTCTCGGTGTCATGCAGTCGTTCTATCAGGGATTTTTCCTGGCGCCGACTGTAGTCAACAGTGCGGTAAAAGGTGCGGTGTTTGCGGCAAATATTTATGAAAGACTGGGATATGGAGTGATTCCGAACGGAACAGAGTCCAGACATGATATTATCCAGGCCGTGGAGCTTGGCAGTGCAGAGGGTGTGATCGCATTCTGTAAGGGAATTCAGGCGGCGGCGCCTGTGGACAGCTATGTCAGTCCGGAACCGTGGGCAATGCCGGGATATGACAGTGATGTGATCATGGCGGCAGGTGCGTTCGTGCAGGGTTCTTCTATTGAATTAAGTGCAGATGGACCGATTAAACCACCGTATGCAGTTTATTTCCAGGGCGGACTGACCTGGCCGCATGCAAAGCTTGGAATTTTAAAATCACTGCAGAATATGATCGATGCAGGAGTGATTGAACTGGAACGATTAAAATAAAACCAAAAGGAGAGACCATGAGAAAAGTTGTTGTGATCGGCGCAGGAGCAGCCGGGATGATGGCGGCTATTTCGGCAGCAGAGCACGGCGCACATACAGTTGTGCTGGAGCATAAAGACCGGGTGGGAAAGAAGATCCTTTCCACCGGGAACGGAAGATGCAATTTTACAAATCTTGTACAGACACCTCAGTGTTATCGCAGTGATGATCCTAAGTTTCCGTGGCGGGTCATCACACAGTTTGATGAGAAAAAGACAGTGGAGTTTTTCCAGAACATCGGTGTATATGCGAAAAACAGAAACGGATATCTCTATCCAAACTCGGATCAGGCCGGTGCGGTTTTAGATTCCCTTCGCATGGAGATGGAGCGGCTTTGTGTGGAAGTGCACACAGAGACAGAAGTTCTGGAAATCATTCCGAAAAAGAACCGGTTTGTCATCCGAACCGGAAATGGGAATGTGACCGCAGACCGGGTGATCCTGGCAGCAGGATCCAAGGCGGCTCCTGTTACAGGTTCTGATGGTTCCGGATATGCGATCGCAAAAAAAATGGGACACCGGATCGTCCCGGTACTTCCGGCGTTGGTACAGCTTAAATGCAAGGGAAAATTCTTTCAGAGTATCGCCGGAGTGCGCATACAGGGATGTGTATCTTTATATGTGGATGGGGACTGTGTTTGTCGGGATACCGGAGAAATTCAGCTGACGCAGTATGGTATTTCCGGGATTCCGGTATTTCAGGTCAGTCGTTTTGCAGCAAAGGCGCTTTACAACAAACAGGAAGTAACAGCGGTCTTAAATTTTATGCCTCAGATGTCTGAGGAAGAGTTTACAGTATTTCTGGCAGAGCGTGCGAGACTTCGGCCGCAAAAGACGGCAGAAGAATTCTTAACCGGGCTGTTTCACAAAAAAATGATTGCTCTGTGGGTCAAATGTAGTCGCATTTCCAAAGAAAAGCCGGTGGGAACATATTCTGAGGAAGAACTAAGAACGCTTGTCCGTCTGATTCAGCAGTTTGAGGTGAATGTGGAAGGGACAAATTCGTTTGAACAGGCTCAGGTATGCTGCGGCGGAGTCTCTACAGAAGAAGTGAAGGAAGATACCCTGGAGTCAAGTTATGTACCGGGCGTTTATTTTGCCGGAGAGATACTGGATGTGGATGGGATCTGCGGCGGATATAATCTGCAGTGGGCATGGTCCAGCGGATGGATTGCAGGAAGAGAGGCAGCAGATGTTACGAATTAATCAGTTAAAATTAAAAGTAGGACACAGCGAAGAACAGCTAAAGAAAAAACTGGTACGGGAATTGAAGATCCGTCCGGAAGAGCTGCAGAAATTTGAAATCCGCAGACAGTCCATAGATGCGCGGAAAAAGCCGGAACTGTACTATGTATACAGTATCGATGTACAGGTGAAAAAAGAAAAAGAGGTACTCAAAAAACATCCAAAGAATGTTCAGAAGACACAGGATGTGTACTATCAGATGCCAAAACTGGAAGGAGAAACACCGAAAAAGCGTCCGGTTGTTGTAGGAAGCGGCCCTGCAGGTCTGTTTTGTGCATGGATCCTTGCCTTGGCAGGATGTAGACCAATCCTTCTGGAGCGGGGTGCCTGTGTAGAGGAAAGACAGCGTGATGTAGAGGAATTCTGGAAAAGCGGGATTTTAAATCCAATGTCGAATGTACAGTTCGGAGAGGGAGGCGCCGGAACTTTTTCGGATGGAAAGCTCAACACATTGGTCAAAGATACATCCGGGCGAAATCGTTTTGTGTTGGAAACCTTTGTAAGATTCGGGGCACCGCCGGAGATTTTATACGAACAGAAGCCCCACATCGGAACGGATATTCTGATCCGGGTGGTAAAAAATATGCGGCTTGCGATCTGTGGAGCCGGAGGAGAAGTACGGTTTCACAGTCAGGTGACGGATATTGTTCTTGATGAGACATCACTTGTCGGAGTGCAGGTCAATCAGGAGGAAGAGCTGGAGACCGATACCGTGATCTTTGCAGTGGGACACAGCGCAAGAGATACATTTGAGATGCTCTATGAAAAGAATCTTCCAATGCAGGCAAAATCATTTGCGGTAGGTGTGCGCGCCGAGCATCCGCAGAAAATGATCAATGCCTCTCAATATGGAGCAGAGTCTGTGCCGGGACTTCCTGCAGCGCCTTATAAAGTGACAGCAAAACTGGAAAATGGAAGAGGCGTATACTCTTTCTGCATGTGTCCGGGAGGATATGTAGTCAATGCATCCTCCGAAGAAGGACGTCTGGCTGTCAACGGAATGAGTTATCATGCAAGAGCAGGAGAAAATGCGAACAGCGCCATTATCGTGACGGTGACTCCGGAAGATTACGGAAGTGAACATCCGCTTGCAGGAATGGAATTTCAGCGAAAGCTCGAAGAACGTGCCTTTCGAGCGGGAGGCGGAAAAATCCCGGTTCAGAGACTGGAAGATTTCTGCAAAAATCAGATCAGCACTTCGTTTGGAAACGTAGAGCCTCAGATGAAAGGGGCATATGCGTTTGGAGATGTGCGTGGAATTTTCCCGCAAGTGCTGGCAGAATCCATTGAGGAGGGAATGCGGCAGTTTGAACATAAGATCACAGGATTCTCAGATGGAGATACGCTTTTGTCAGGTGTAGAAAGCCGTACGTCTTCTCCAGTGAAAATTCCAAGAGATGAGAATATGGAGAGTGAGATCAAGGGGATTTTCCCATGCGGAGAAGGCGCAGGATTTGCAGGAGGAATCACCTCGGCTGCCATGGATGGAATGAAAGTGGCAGAGGCGGTGCTGAAAAAATATAACAAGATCGGGTCATAGAATCTTCATAAAAATTTAAGAGGTCAGACCTATACATGATTTTTAAATTGTGCTAAAATAAATCACTGTATTGTGTTATCATTCATATTTTTATGAAAAAAGCAAATATGAAAGAAATGGCATGTGAAGAGCGCCCTTATGAAAGATGTGAGCGGTTCGGAGCAAGTAATTTGACGGACAGCGAATTACTTGCTGTTTTGCTACGTACAGGTACCAGAGGAGAGAATGCGCTTCAGCTGGCGGATAAGATCTTACATCCTGTATTTTCGCAGAAGGGTGTGCTGAATCTTCACCAGTGGACGTACGAACAGCTGATGCAGATCAAAGGAATCGGGAAGGTAAAGGCTATCCAGATTTTGTGTCTGGCGGAGCTTAGCAGACGTCTTGCAAAAGCAACCGCACAGGAGGGACTGAATTTTTCAAACCCGGCGTCCATTGCCAGATATTATATGGAAGATTTAAGACATGCAAATCAGGAACAGATGAAACTGCTGCTTTTGAATACAAAATCCAGACTGATCGGGGAGACGGATATCTCGAAGGGAACCGTGAATTCAGCAGTGATTTCACCGAGGGAGCTGTTTGTGGAGGCACTGCAGAAGAATGCAGTGTCCATTGTGCTTTTGCATAACCATCCGAGTGGAGATCCGACACCGAGTAAAGAGGATGTGCTGATCACCAGACGGATTCAGGAGGCGGGGCGGCTGATCGGTGTGGAACTGTTAGATCATATCGTGATCGGGGATAATTGTTATGTCAGTCTCAGAGAAAAGGGACTGGTACGATAAGAACTGCAATAAGGGGACAAGACGCATGTTCAGAAATATATATGGCCTGGATCTGGGCACATATGAGATCAAGATATATGATAAGAGAAGAGACCGGATCCGCAGTGCCAAAAATGTGATTGCAATCCGGGATGAAAAAGATATTTTTGCGGTCGGAAATGCGGCCTATGCAATGTATGAGAAGGCACCTGAGAATATTCAGGTGGTATTTCCCATGCATCACGGCGTGATTGCCCGCTTTCATGAGATGCAGTATCTTCTGCGCGCATTGCTGAAGCGGGAAGGGAGATACCCAAACGGAGCAGAGTATGTGATCGCAGCGCCAACGGATGTGACAGAAGTGGAAAAGAAAGCGTTTTATGATCTGGTGCATCATTCAGCTGCACGGGCAAAAACAGTCCGGATTGTCGATCGTGCAATTGCGGATGCAGTGGGGATAGGACTGGATGTCTTTTCGGCAAAAGGCATATTTGTGGTCAATTTTGGCGGTGAGACAACTGAGCTTTCGGTTCTTTCGGGCGGAAAAACGGTGCTGAGCCGTCTGCTGCCTGTGGGAGGTGCGGCTTTAGATGAAGCAATCGTGGGCAGTGTGCGGCACAATAAGGAGTTTCTGATCGGACGGATTACAGCAGAACAGCTCAGATGGCAGTGCGGTATTTTAAAAAACACAAACCGAAGGAAGCTGACAGTGGCGGGAAGAGATCTGGCAATGGGAGTTCCAGGGGCCAGGCAGATCTCGGATGGTCTGGTTCGGGCTGCAATGAAAGATTCTCTTTCGGAGATTGTAAGAGCGATCCAGTCCATGATCGAGCGTACACCGCCGGATGTCCGGAGTGAGATTTTAAAATCAGGGATTTATCTGACAGGAGGTCTTGCACGTTCGCATGGTCTCCCGGCATATCTGCGACAGAGTACCGGCCTTCTTGTGACTGCACACAAGAATCCTGAATTATGTGCAGTGAAGGGACTGCGCACGATCATTTCCGATAAACATTACAGAAACCTGGCATACGAGATGTCAGATGAAGATTATAGGTGGTTGAGATAATATGAAGAAAAAAAATCAAAAATCCAGGTCAAATAAGTACTGGCTTCTGGGAACGAGTCTGGTTTGCGTTTTACTGATGATTTTTTCTGTGTTTGCAGAGAAGGTAGAAGGGCCCTTCCGGGGAGTGGCTGATATCACGGTGATTCCCATGCAGAAAGGCATCAGTCAGATCGGCACATGGATCGGAGATGTCAGTGAAAATTTTGAGACATTGAAACAGCTGAAAAAAGAAAATAAAAAACTTCAGAAGCAGGTGGATCAGCTGACCACGGAAAACAGTAATCTTCAGGAGGAAAAATACGAACTGGACCGTCTTCAGGATCTGTACAAGCTGGATCAGACTTATGCAGAATATCCGAAAGTGGGAGCCCGTGTGATCGGGAAGGACTCCGGAAACTGGTTTAGTACATTTACGATTGATAAGGGAAGTAATGACGGCATCAAAGTAGATCAGAATGTGCTGGCAGGAAGTGGACTCGTCGGGATCGTGACTCAGACAGGTCCGACCTGGGCAACGGTACGTGCGATTATTGATGATTCCAGCAACGTCAGCGGTATGGCACTTTCTACTTCTGACAAATGTATCGTAAGAGGAGACCTTTCTTTGATCGGAGAAGGGAAGATCCGGTTTGAACAGATGGAAAATAATGATCATGATGTAGAGGTAGGGGAGCAGATCGTCACTTCTCACATCAGTGATAAATATCTGCAGGGACTTTTGATCGGTTATGTCAGCGAGATCAATGTAGATGCAAACAATCTGACCCGTTCCGGCTATATCACTCCTGTGGTAGATTTTAAAAATCTGCAGGAGGTGCTTGTCATTACAACGACAAAGGCGGAAATGACAGGAACAGATCAGAGTGAGTAGAGAAAGGAGCCTGCCAAGATGAAAAAGATCAAATTAAAACGATTTGTGATCACGGTTGTGATCATGCTGGCATGTTATCTTCTTCAATGTACCTTATTTCCATCTCTGGAACTGGCATCTGTGAAGCCGAATCTGCTGTTGATTGTGACAGCTGCCTATGGTTTTATGCGCGGGCCGAAAACAGGAATGTGGATCGGATTTTTTTCGGGACTTCTGATCGATATTCAGTTTGGAACGGTGCTGGGGCTGTATGCACTGATCTATCTGATGATCGGCTATGTGAATGGCCTGTTCAGTGAAACTTATTTTGACGAAGACATCAAGCTTCCGTTACTGCTGATCGCAGGAAGCGAGTTTGTATACGGGCTGTTGATCTACTTTTTGATGTTCATGCTCAGAGGTGAATTTGATTTTGTTTATTATCTGATGCATGTAATCATTCCGGAACTGATCTATACAGTTGGGGTTACGCTCATTTTGTATCAGCTGATCCTGTGGATCAACCAGAAACTGGAAGCAGAAGAAAAAAGGAGTGCAAGTAAATTTGTTTGAGAAAATCAAAGAAGTGTTTCATCGTATCGTAAATTCCCGGCTGACTGTTCTGATCCTTGCATTCTGCGTAATGTTTGCGATCCTGGTGAACAGACTGTTTTATCTTCAGATCGTAAAGGGAGACTACTATCTGAACAACTACAAGCTGCAGATCAAAAAGACAAGAGAACTGTCAGGAACAAGAGGCAATATTTATGACAGGAACGGCAATCTTCTGGCATATAATGAGCTTGCCTATTCCGTCACATTTGAGGACAATATTACCAATGATTCCAAGAAAAATGATACGATCAACGGAATTCTGGAGAAAGTTATGCAGATTGTAGAAGCGCATGGCGATTCTGTGATCAGTGACTTTGGCGTTGTTCTGGATTCTGCGGGAAACTATCAGTTTCTGCAGACGGATGAGACATTAAAACTGCGGTTTATTGCAGATGTTTATGGAAAGAAAACAATTGATGAACTTTCAGACGCGCAGAAACAGCAGTCTGCGGAAGATGTGATCCATTATCTTTGTACAGATGATACGTACGGGTATGGGATCGATGATAAAAATCTGGACAAGAGTCATGTTTTAAAGCTTGTGACCATGCGTTATGCCATCGGACTCAACAGTTTCCAGAAGTATATTCCGACAGTGCTCGCATCCGATGTCAGCGATGAGACGGTGGCGGCGATCATGGAAAATCTGGATCAGATGGATGGGGTAGATATTGCAGAGGACTCCCTGCGCCGGTATACGGACAGCAAGTATTTTGCGTCGATCATCGGCTATACCGGAAAGATTTCCCAGGAGGAATATGATGCGCTGACAAAAGAGCAGAAGAAAAAGTATTCACTTTCTGATATTGTCGGAAAATCTGGACTGGAGCAGACCATGGATGAGGTGCTTCAGGGAACGAAAGGTGAGATCAGCTATTATACGGATAATGTCGGGAAAGTAACGGATACGGTAAGCAAAAAAGATCCCGGAGCAGGAAATGATGTATATCTGACAATTGATAAGGATCTTCAGGAGCAGACCTATAAACTGCTGGAGGAAAAGCTGGCAGGAATCGTAAGGTCAAAACTTCGTAATGTAATGAATTACGATCCGAGTACAACAAATGATTCAAGTGAGATTATCATTCCGGTAGATGATGCCTACAATGCATTTATTGCGAACGAGATTCTGGATGAGACGCATTTCGGTGCGGCAGATGCAAAAGCAGTGGAAAAAACAGTGTATGAAATTTTTACCAACCGTAAGGCAAGTGTGATCCAAGAGATTCTGGCAGAATTGAATAATGCGGGTGCAACAGCCTACAAGGACTTGTCAAAAGAAATGCAGGCCTATATGGATTATGTATGTGATACCGTGCTTGCTAAGAACACTGGGATTTTAAATATGGATCTGGTGGATACAAAAGATGAGACGTATCTTGCGTGGGCAAAAGAGGAAACGATCAATCTGAACCAGTATTTAAATTATGCCATTTCGAAGAATTGGATCGATACATCCAAGCTGTCAGAGGAAGTGGCAGAGCAGAAATATTCTGATTCCGGAGAGATTTATCAGGGAATTTTGAAATTTTTAGAAGAATATTTGAATTCAGATGCAGATTTCGACAAACTTCTCTATAAATATCTTATAAAATCAGAGGGTATCAGTGGGGCACAGATCTGTGCCATGGTATATGAGCAGGGGGTACTTCCGATGGATGAGGCTGCGTACAATGGTCTGAATAACGGAAGTGTCAATCCGTATACCTGGCTGTGTCAGAAAATTGAAAATCTGGAGATTACTCCGGGACAGCTGGCTCTGGAGCCTTGTACGGGATCCGCGGTAGTCAGTGATCCCAATACCGGTGAGGTGCTGGCATGTGTTTCTTATCCGGGCTATGACAATAACCGATTGTCCAATACCATGGACTCGAAATACTACAATCAGCTGGTTACCGGTCTGTCCAGACCATTCTATAACAATGCCACGCAGGAGCGTACTGCGCCGGGATCTACGTACAAGATGCTGACAGCAGCGGCAGGACTTACAGAAGGGATTGTGACAGCAGATACGACATTTTATTGTACCGGAGTTTTCGATAAAATCACACCGAACCCAAAATGCTGGATATATCCGGGTGCTCATGGCTATGAGAATGTTGTGACTGCACTTCGTGATTCCTGTAACGATTATTTTTATAACATCGGATACGAGCTTGGCATGAACGGGCAAGAATACGACAGCAATAAAGGCACAGACACACTTGCAAAATACGCAAAAGAATTTGGACTGGGTGAAAAATCCGGAGTAGAGATTCCGGAGAGCGAACCGCAGATATCGGATGAATATTCGGTACAGAGTGCGATCGGTCAGGGAACAAACAACTTTACAGTCAGTCAGCTGAACCGCTATGTGGCTGCAGTTGCAAACAGAGGAACTGTATATAAGCTGACATTGCTTGATAAGACCACAGATGTGAACGGTAAAGTGATCAAAGAATATGAGCCGGAAGTGACAAACACGATCGATGATATCAGTGACAATACATGGAATCTGCTTCATCAGGGAATGATCGCCATGGTTCAGGATATGTCCCAGTTCAACGGAATGGAGATTTCCATGGCAGGTAAGACAGGTACTGCACAGCAGAGTGAGATCCATCCGGACCATGTACTTTTTGTCGGATTTGCACCGGCAGAAAACCCTGAGATCGCAGTTGCCGTGCGAATTGCAAATGGATATAGTTCCGCTTATACAGCAGAAATCGGAAGAGATATTGTCAAGAGCTATTACAAGATATCAGATTCCGATAAACTTGTTACCGGAAAGGCAGCACAGCTTGGCGCTGTTACAGCCGGTGACTAAAAAAGGATGTGAGGTGTATGGACAAGCTGGTAATGCTCAAAAGCAGCCGGTACGGTCTGGAGATCCATCTGAATCCACAGGCGGAATTTTCCAAACTGCTTCGGGAGATGGAACGGAAGCTGAAGGCTTCGATCAAATTTTTTGAAGGAGCAAAGATGGCGGTCGAATTTAAAGACCGCCTGCTTTCACAGGCAGAAGAGGATCAGTTATTAGAGTTGATCTCGAAAACAGCCGGGATTGATGTGGTCTGTATCATAGACCGGAATCAGACAAAAGAAATGGCATACAAAAGCGTGATAGAACACACAATGACGAATGTTCGGCAAAAGGACGGGCAGTTCTATCGGGGAACTCTCAGAAAAAGGCAGATTCTGGAATCAGATACCAGTGTTCTTATACTCGGAGATGTGGAGTATGGGGCAAAAGTGATCGCAAAGGGCAGCGTTGTGATTCTTGGCAGACTGGAAGGATCTGTTCATGCAGGAGCCTGCGGGGATGACAAAGCCTATGTGGCCGCGTTATCCATGAAACCTGCATATATGCGTATCGGAGATGTCAAAGCAGGCAGATCGCTGCTTGCCATCTGCAGACAGTCTTTTAAGCACCCGCAGATAGCAGTCATGGGTGAAAACAGACTTGTTCTGGATTCGCTGTAGACAAATATGAACTTAAGTGTGAAAGGGAGAATAGACATGGGAGAAGTGATTGTCATTACATCGGGAAAAGGCGGTGTTGGAAAAACGACGACAACAGCAAATATAGGGATTGGGTTATCGCAGCTGCAGAAAAAAGTAGTGGTGATCGATACCGATCTCGGACTTCGCAATCTGGATGTGGTTATGGGCCTGGAAAACCGGATCGTATATAATCTTGTGGATGTGATCGAAGGCGGATGCCGTCTGAAACAGGCACTGATTAAGGATAAGCGTTTTCCGGAACTGTATCTGCTGCCGTCGGCACAGACAAAGGATAAGACCGCAGTTTCTCCGGAACAGATGAAAAAACTGATCGAAGAGCTGAAAACGGAGTTTGATTATATTTTGCTGGATTGCCCGGCAGGAATCGAGCAGGGGTTCCAAAATGCGATTGCCGGAGCTGACAGAGGGATTGTAGTGACAACACCGGAAGTGTCTGCGATCCGGGATGCAGACCGCATCATCGGTCTGCTGGAAGCGCACGGGATTAAAAACAATGATCTGATCATCAATCGTCTGCGGATCGACATGGTGAAGCGGGGAGACATGATGTCCGTGGAGGATGTGACAGAGATTCTGGCGATTCATCTGCTTGGTGTGATCCCGGATGATGAGCAGGTTGTGATCGCGACAAATCAGGGTGAGCCGATCGTGGGAGAGGACTGCATGTCAGGAAAAGCATATGCAAATATCTGCCGCAGGCTTCTCGGGGAGGAAATTCCGATTACTGACTTTGGAAGATCAGAAGGACTGTTCTCGAAATTCAGAGATCTGTTCAAAAAGAATTAGGAGGGGCAGATATGAGTGTACCATCTGTTCACATTGCGAAAGACAGACTCCGGAATCTGCTCATTGCGGATCGGCTTATGTGTACACCCGATATGTCTGAGAGAATGACTTCAGACATTTACTATACGATTTCAAAATACATAGAACTAAAACCGGAAGCGGTTCAGATAGAGATAACACATTCAGATATACATATTAAAATAACAGGAGAAAATAATTGAAACTTCAATTTTTAAATCTTAAACAGCGATACAATTTGAAAGATTATAAATTCACTCTGATCTTGCTGGTACTGGCAGTTTCTGTGATCGGCGTATTTATGGTGGGGAGTGCAAATGCAGAGTATCAGCCCAGACAGATCATGGGCGTGGGATTAGGTCTGCTTGCCATGGGTGTGATCTCACTGATCGATTACAAGTGGATCCTGAATTTCTACTGGCTGATGTATGTGGTAAATATTGCCTTACTTCTGGCTGTTATTTTTCTTGGGACAGAGGCAAATGGTGCGACAAGATGGCTGGATCTTGGATTTGTGCAGTTTCAGCCTTCAGATCTGACAAAATTGATCACGATCTTGTTTTTTGCCAGATTTTTGGCTGACAGGGAAGAACAGATCAATAAGAAAAAGACGATTCTGGAAGCAATCGGTCTGATCATACCATCTTTGCTCCTTGTATATAAGCAGCCGAGTCTTTCGGCAACGATCTGTATTGCAGCATTGTTCTGTGTGATCATGTTTATGGCCGGTCTGAGCTATAAATTCATTGGCACAGTGCTGGCGATCACAATTCCTACGATCGCTTTGGTGATCGGAATTGTGGTGCAGCCGAATCAACCGTTTTTAAAGGATTACCAGCAGAAGCGTATTCTGGCATGGCTGGAACCGGAGGCATATGCCACGGAGGAAGCATATCAGCAGCTGAATTCCGTGATGGCGATCGGATCCGGGCAGTTGAACGGGAAAGGATACAACAGCGATGCTACAACATCAGTAAAAAACGGAAATTTTATTTTGGAACCGCAGACAGACTTTATTTTTGCAATTATTGGTGAAGAATTAGGATTTGTGGGTTGTTGTGTGGTCATAATTTTGTTATTATTGATTGTGATAGAATGTATTGTGATAGGTTTAAGGGCAAAAGACACCGGAGGGCGCATCATCTGCGGGGGTGTTGGCGCACTGGTAGGGATTCAGACATTTATCAATATCAGTGTGGCGACAGGAATTTTTCCGAATACAGGAATATCCCTTCCGTTTGTAAGTTATGGACTGACATCCCTTGTCTGCTTTTTTGCAGGAATCGGGTTGGTTCTGAATGTCGGCCTGCAGCCTAAAAAATATCAATAGAGGAGACGAAAGTGTATGAACATAGGATTAGTGGCACATGATGCAAAAAAGAAACTGATGCAGAACTTCTGCATTGCATACAGAGGAATATTGTGTAAGCATAACCTGTATGCGACAGAGACAACTGGAAGACTGGTAGAAAGTGTTACCAATCTGAGCATTCATAAGTTTCTGCCGGGACATCTTGGCGGAAATCAGCAGCTGGGAGCACAGATCGAGCATAATGAGATCGATCTTCTGATCTTTTTCAGGGATCCGCTTGCACCAAAGAAGCATGAACCGAATGTAAATGATATTGTAAAACTGTGTGATATGTATAACATTCCGATGGCTACGAACATTGCTACAGCAGAGGCATTGGTTCTGGCCCTGGACAGAGGAGATTTGGACTGGCGTGAAATCTACAAGTAAAAAGCGAAGCAGGAGTAAAAAAGTACAAAAAAGAACCGGAATTGGAAAAGGCGCAATTGCAGGAATTGTTGTGGCAGTTTTACTGTTTCTGGCATTGATCGGTACTCTGATGCTGATCCTGCATGACAACGCGAAGGATTTTGTTTCGGAATATGAGAAGACACATTATCGCAAGAGTCTTTACAAAGCGGAAACGTTTGCTTCCCAGCTGTGTGTGACGGATGCAGATGTGGCAATGGAAGGATACACACAGGATGCATCCCTTCATGCCGTTGGTCTGTTTGATGTGCAGGGGAAGAATGTGCTCTATGCAGATCAGATTTTTGAACCGTTATATCCGGCCAGTACAACAAAGATCATGACAGCGTATGTGGCATTAAAATATGGGAATCTGGATGATATAGTCACGGTCAGTGAGCGTGCGACTGATTTTGCCGAAGATGAGCAGGTATGCGGACTTCAGGCAGGAGATCAGCTTTCTTTGAGAGATTTGCTGAATGGATTGCTTCTTTATTCGGGGAATGACTGTGCCGTTGCAATCGCAGAGCATGTATCCGGAAGTGTGGAGGCATTCGTGGATAAGATGAATGAAGAGGCACGGAACCTTGGGGCGACCGGGACACATTTTGTAAATCCTCACGGACTGCAGAACGAAGATCATTACACAACGGCATATGATTTATATCTGATGTTCAATGCCTGTCTGCAGAATCCGCAGTTTGTAGAGATGATTTCGCAGACATCCTATACTGCGAATCTTACATCGGCATCCGGAGTACCGTATACGATGACCTGGGAGCCTACCAATTATTATGCATCCGGAGACGCTGCAGCGCCGGAAGGAGTCAAGGTGATTGGCGGGAAGACCGGGACAACGGATGAAGCAGGGTCTTGTCTGGTGCTGTATGAGCAGGATCAGCAGGGGCGTCCATATATTTCGATTGTGATGGGAGCGTCTCAGAAATCGATTCTCTATGACAATATGACAAGATTAATGAGTTCGGGAATTAATGGAAAATAAAGACTTGAAACGGCAGTTCGCATGGAACTGCCGTTTTTATATAAAGTCGTAAGAGGGTGAAACTTACACATCACTTGCTGAATTCCCGATTCTGCCAAAAAAGCTGATCAGATAGAGTCCGCACAAGCCGACAAGAGTGTAAATGATTCTGGAAAGCCAGCTTAAATTTCCAAAAAGGAACGCCACCAGATCAAATTGGAAGATTCCGACAAGCAGCCAGTTCACTGCTCCGATGATGACAATTACAAGAGCTGTATTATCGAGCCATTTCATACTGTTCCCTCCTTTTCTATGGGATAATTTTATTATTTCCGCAAAAACTGGAAATATACATACAGAAATGTTATAATTAACAAGTTATTTAAGAGGGGATTAAGACTGATTTCAAGGAGGTATCAAGTTTGCCAGAAAAACAAAAAAAGAATTCAATCAGTATTAATAAATATAAAACAAAGAGAGAATTGAATATCGGAACGCTGATTTTCGCACTGATTTTTATTTATCTGGTCGTTGCGGTGGTGGCGTATGCCACAGAGAAACGGATCACGGTGTATGAAGTACGGGAAGGCAGTATTTTGAAGGATCATTCATATACGGGGTTGATTCTCAGAGAGGAAACCCTGGTAAATGCGGAAAGTGACGGGTATGTCAATTACTATCAGAGTGGACAGAGTAAAATCAGGACAGGCATGAACATTTGCGCGATTTCGCCGCAGAAGTTGGATGTTTCAGAGTCTCAGGAGCAGAGTGAGACGACATTGAGCGCAGAGGAGCAGGAAACGATTGTTCTGAAAGCACAGGATTTTAATGAAAATTTCACATCACAGAAATTCTCTTCTGTCTACAGTCTGAAAAGAGATGTTGCAGAAACTCTTCAGAATGCATCCGACCAGACGAAAACAGCACAGCTTGACGCAGTGATCGCTGCGAGTGGGCAGGATGTAAAAACATATCCGGCTGCAAGGGACGGTGTGATGGTTCTGACATATGACGGCGAAGAAGGTCTGACAAAAGACAATTTTACGGATGCAGATTTTGATAAAAGCAATTACAAGAGTACAAATCTGGAAGACAACATGGAAATAGCAAGCGGAGAACCGATTTATAAGCTTGTCACCAGTGAAGACTGGTCGGTTGTGATTCCATTGGAGGATCAAACAGCAAAAGAGCTGTCTGAGACAGATTCTGTGAAAGTGCGGCTTGATAATGAGAATGACACGGTATGGGCAGATTTTTCAATTTTGAAAAAAGGAAAACAATATTATGGGTGTCTCGATTTTGATAAATCCATGATCCGGTATGCAGATAAGCGCTACTTGAATGTAGAGTTGATACTGGAAGATCAGAGCGGACTGAAGATTCCGAAAAGCTCGGTGATCAAAAAATCATGTTATGCGATACCTCAGGATTATATTACAACCGGAGGCAACAGCTCGGACTCCGGAGTGATGATACAGGATAAGGACAGCGCGGTATTTCAGCAGATTGAGATTTATTATGTATCAGATGACGGGACAAACTATGTGAATCCGGAGAGTCTGAAAGCAGGAACTACCTTAATCAAACCGGAGTCATCAGAGACAATGACAGTAGAAAAAACGGCAGAGTTGAGTGGCGTTTATAATATCAATCAGGGATACGCGGTATTCAATGCAGTTGAGATCCTGTGTGAGAGTGATGAGTATTATATTATTAAAGAAGGTAATTCTTACGGCTTGTCAAATTATGATCATATCGTACAGGATGGAGAAGACGTAAAAGAGGATGAAGTGGTATTTTAAAGTGGGAAAGGAGCTTGAAACATGTTGAAAGAACAACTGAAAGAGGTGGAACGCCGTATACAGGCGGCATGTGACCGTGCAGGGAGAAAACGGGAGGAAGTGACTCTGATCGCTGTAAGCAAAACAAAGCCTGTATCAATGATCGAAGAGACATATCAACTTGGTATACATGTATACGGTGAGAATAAAGTGCAGGAACTGACAGAAAAATATGAGATTCTGCCAAAGGATATAGAGTGGCACATGATCGGCCATCTTCAGACAAATAAAGTAAAATATATTGTCGGAAAAACGGCACTGATCCATTCCGTGGATTCTTTGAAGCTGGCAGAAACAATCGAAAAAGAGGCTGCAAAGAAGAATTGTATCCAGGATATTCTGGTAGAAGTAAATGTTGCACAGGAAGAAAGTAAGTTTGGGCTGAAAGTTGACGAAGTCATTCCCTTCATTGAAAAAATTTCACAATTTCAACATATTTGCGTAAAAGGGCTGATGACAATCGCACCATTTGTGGAAAATCCAGATGACAATCGTCCTGTTTTTGCAAATTTACATAAATTATCTGTTGACATTATGAATAAAAACATTGATAATGTTAACGTAAGCATACTTTCAATGGGGATGACCAATGATTACGAAGTTGCGATCGAAGAAGGCGCGACTATGGTGCGTGTAGGCACTGGAATCTTTGGTGCCAGAAATTATCAGATTTAATTTCCGGATAAGAAGGTACGTTTTCAATTTTAAAATAACTTTATGCAAAAAGGGTACGGCATAAGATAGGAGTGTAAACATGGGTGTATTTGATAAATTCTTGGATATCATGAAATTGAATGATGACGAATACGATGATGATGATTTTTATGATGATGATTTTGAAGATGATGATTTCGATGAAAAACCGCATCGTTCAATTTTCGGAAACAAGAAGAGCAGAAGTGATGATTTTGATGATTTCGATATGGACGAGGACAAGCATCTTGCCCCATCCTCTGGAAATAAAGTGACACCAATGCGTCAGCCTGCAGCCAGAAGAGGTGTGAATATGGAGGTCTGTGTTGTAAAACCGACTTCTGTAGATGATTCTCGTGAGATTACCGAGACACTGCTTGCAGGACGTACTGTGATCCTGAATCTGGAAGGTATGGATCTTGAGATTGCACAGCGTATCATTGATTTCATTTCAGGAGCGACTTTTGCGATCAGCGGAAATCTGCAGAAGATTTCTAATTACATCTTCCTTGTGACACCGACGAATGTAGATATTTCCGGAGATCTGCAGGATCTTCTCGGCGGTTCCATGGAAAAACCAAGCATGAGAGGCAGATACTAGGATTTATTCATATGCAGAAGGAAGAACAACAGTTGGAGAAGCGGCTGTCAGAGCTGTCAAATCTGGCATATAGTCGCGATATCGTTACATATTCGGATTTTTTGAATTTGAATGAACTGAATATTTTACATTCGATGCCAAAGGACAGACTTTACACAAAGTTTGTCACTTTTGGCGGATATGGCTTGGCAGAGCGTCAGATGGCGGCATTTCTCCCTGATGCTCTTTCTTTGCGTGGAGAAATGTCATGGTGCAGCGAGGAGGAATGGGGTGACTATCCATTTGATATTCTAAGGATTTCTCCGTTGCATGCGAAATATGCAGAGCAGCTGACTCACAGAGACTATCTGGGGACGATCTTAGGACTGGGTATCGAACGTGCAAAGATAGGTGATATCCTTGTAGATGGAACTGATGCGGTTGTTTTTGTACATCGCACATTACAGTCTTTTTTGATGGAGGAATTGACCAGAGTCCGGCATACACAGGTTCTGGTAAAAGAGATTTCAAGAGAGGATTTTCAGTATGAACCCAAATATGAGGAAATCCGGGGAACGGTGGCGTCTGTTCGTCTGGACAGTCTGCTTTCGCTTGCATTTTCTGCATCACGGACAAAGCTTTCGGGTCTCATAGAAGGGGCAAAAGTGTTTGTGAACGGAAAACTGATCACAACGAACAGTTATCAATTAAAAGAAAATGATGTGATATCCGTCAGAGGATATGGCAAATTCCGTTATAATGGAACGGGAGCAAAGACGAAAAAGAACAGAATTTATGTATCTGTTTATAAATATATTTAACAAAGACAGAGGCAGGAGTAATACAATGGAGGAAAGAAAAAAAACAGGGAAAAGTTATCTGTGGGCACTATTTGCATTTCTTCTGGCAGTGGCCGCAGATCAATTTACAAAATGGCTGGCGGTTACCTATCTGAAAGATCAGGATCCTTTGATTATAATACCGGGAGTATTTCAGTTTCGGTATCTGGAAAACCGTGGGGCTGCATTTGGAATCCTGCAGAATCGGCAGATTGTATTTGCAGTTGGAGCATTGTTGATTTTTTTTGCGGTCGTCTTCATTTACGGGAGAATTCCGCAGAAAAGAAGATTTGTTCCGTTAAGAGTATGTGCGATCCTTCTGGCATCCGGCGCCATCGGAAATCTGATCGATCGTCTGGCAAGGAATTACGTAGTGGATTTCTGCTATTTCAACCTGATTGATTTTCCGATTTTTAATGTGGCAGACTGTTATGTGGTAATTGGCTGCATCCTTTTTGGAATCCTGATTCTTTTCTATTATAAAGATCAGGAATTTGACTGGGTACTGCAAAAGAAAGGCTCCAGATCATGAGAGAAGAACGTTTTTTTACAGCAGAAGAGACAGTGACAAATGAGCGGATCGACAAATTTTTGTCTGCGCAGATGCCGGACAGATCCCGTTCCTATATTCAGAAACTGATCAAAGATGGATTGGTTGAAGTCAATGGAAAGCAGGTAAAAACAAATTATAAGCTGGGCAGTGAGGATGAGGTGAAGCTGCAGATTCCGGAACTGGAAGTGCCGGATATTCTGCCAGAGGAGATTCCTCTTGACATCCTTTATGAGGACACCGATTTGCTTGTGGTAAACAAACCTAAGGGGATGGTCGTACATCCGGCGCCAGGGCATTATACAGGGACTCTGGTCAATGCTTTGATGTATCACTGCAGGGAAAATCTTTCCGGGATCAATGGTGTGATGCGTCCAGGGATCGTACATCGGATCGATATGGATACGACAGGCTCTCTTTTGGTCTGTAAAAATGACAGGGCACATCAGATTCTGGCCGAGCAGCTCAAAGACCATTCGATCACCCGAAGATATGAAGCAATCGTTCATGGAAACTTAAAGGAGGATAGCGGCACGGTCAATGCACCGATCGGGAGACATCCGACGGACCGCAAGAAGATGAGCGTCCATGCACCCCATGGAAGAGAGGCAGTGACGCACTATCGGGTGCTGGAACGTTTTGGAAACTACACGCATATCGAATGTGAACTGGAAACAGGAAGGACACATCAGATCCGTGTTCATATGGCAAGCATCGGACATCCGATATTGGGAGACTTGGTTTACGGACCGACGAAGTGTCCGTTCAGACTGCAGGGACAGACGCTGCATGCAAGGATCCTTGGCTTTGTACACCCTTCTACGGGAGCGTATGTGCAGTTTGATGCCCCGTTGCCGGAGTATTTTGAAGAACTCTTAAAAAAATTGAGAAAGCAGACAGGAAATTAGGAAAAAAGGAAACGGATATGTCAGAAATGTGCACATTCGATTCCTTTTTTGATTTTTAGGGAGACAAACACATGTTTGTGTTATATAATAAAAAAATAAATACATATGAGGTGAGAAGAGAATGAAACGATTCAGTAAAAAAGAAATTTTTTCGATTCCGAATCTGATGGGATATTTTCGGATTCTGTTAATTCCGGTGTTTTGTTACCTGTATATCACGGCAGAAACGGAACGCGAATATTTGTATGCAGCGCTGGTTGTTCTGCTCTCCAGCCTGACAGATCTGTTTGACGGGAAGATTGCAAGGCGCTTTCATATGGTGACAGAGCTGGGAAAGGCATTGGATCCGATCGCTGATAAGCTTACGCATGCAGCACTGGCAATCTGCCTTGCAACCCGCTATCCTATGATGTGGGCGCTGATTGCATTGATGCTGGTCAAGGAAGGTTACATGGGGGTTATGGGGCTCATATTCCTGAAGAAAGGAAAGATGCTGGATGGAGCGATGTGGTTTGGCAAGGTCTGTACTGCAGTTCTGTTTGCAGGACTTCTTGTCCTGTTTTTGTTTTCACAGCTTGAGGCTGCTGTAGTCAATGGAATCATTATGATAATGATGGGCATTATGATCGTGACACTGTGCATGTATGTGCCGGTATTTCAAAAAATGAAACATAAGGAGAAAAAAGATGGCGAAGAATAAGTATTATGCAGTAAGAAAAGGAAGGATACCGGGAATTTATCGTACCTGGAGCGAATGTCAGAAACAAGTGACGGGTTATCCGGGGGCGGTCTTTAAAGGGTTTGTGACAGAAGAGGAGGCACAGTCTTTTCTTCATCCGGGGCAGAGCGCGAAGGCAAAAGAGACACATATTTCTCATACTGCCTATCCATATGCCTATGTGGATGGATCTTATTTTCAGGGGGTTTACGGGTTTGGGGGTTTTTTAAAACTGTCTGACGAGGAGGAAGTTGTTCTGCAGGGGTCAGGAGATCATCCGGATCTTGCGAAAATGCACAATGTGGCAGGAGAGCTTCTGGGATGTATCAAAGCAGTAAAAGAAGCGGAAAAAAGGAAAATTGCAGAGCTTTCGATATTTTACGATTATCAGGGCATTGAATCCTGGGTGACCGGAGATTGGGCGGCAAAACAGGCAGGAACACAGAAATATCGCGATTTTATGAATGGCACATCCGTGAAGCTTCATTTTATCAAAGTAAAAGGACATACCGGCGTAGAGGGAAATGAACGTGCAGACAGTCTTGCCAAAGAGGCTGTCAGTGAAAAGATTTCATTCAATCAGCTTGTGATCGAATAGGTATGAAAAGAGAAAGAAAGGAATTTAAGTTATGCAGATAAAGAAATTGCTGCTTCCGATTCTTGCGACAGTGATGCTCATATGTGGATGTCAGCAAAATAATGCTGTCTCCGGGCAAGATCAATTGGTTACGGCAAGTGAAAATAAGACAACCTATACGGCACAGAATATTCCGGAATATACAGGCTCACCTTATGTGGAGCTAAACAATAACATACCTGATTTTCAGGAGTCAGAGTATACGACGGAAGTTTTTGAACAATACAGCGATCTGGATGCACTGGGGCGTTGTCAGGCTGCTTATGCCAATATCTGTCAGGAGATCATGCCGACTCAGGAACGGGGGAAAATAGGCATGATCAAGCCTTCTGGATGGCATACAGTGAAATATGACTGTGTAGATGGGAAATATTTGTATAATCGTGCGCATCTGATCGGATTTCAGCTTGCCGAAGAGAATGCGAATGAAAAAAATCTTATCACAGGAACACGATATTTTAATGTGGAGGGAATGCTCCCGTTTGAGAATCAGGTGGCAGATTATGTCCATGAGACGAATCATCATGTCCTGTACCGTGTGACACCGGTTTATGAAGGCGATAATCTGGTAGCCAGTGGAGTCATTATGGAGGCAGCTTCTGTGGAAGATGAAGAAATTCGTTTTCATGTGTTTGTCTACAATGTGCAGCCGGGGATTTGGATTGATTATGCAACAGGAGAAAGCAGGGAGAGTGAAACTGCAGAAAGCGAAAAAAAGGATGAAGAAGTTACCTATGTAGTCAACACAAATACAAAAAAATTCCATAAACCAGACTGTAGCAGTATCCGCGATACAAAGCAGCAGAATCGAAAAGAAACATCAGAAACAAGGGAAGAATTGATCGATCAGGGGTACTCTCCGTGTAATCGCTGCAACCCCTGAAAATGAAAGCTCTGTTTGAAAATTGTATTGAATGACGGATAAATGCAGTCTTTTTATTGTTATTTAGTGCAGATTGTTGTATAATGAGCGTATAGAAACTTCAAGAATATGACAGGCAAAAGGAGCGTGGAGTAATATGAAGACGAACACGATTATTACAATAGGAAGACAATTCGGAAGTGCAGGACGGGAGATCGGGTATCAGATCGCAGATTATTTCGGAATCAAGCTGTATGATAAAGAGATGCTCAGCAGAGCAGCGAAAGAAAGTGGTATCTGTGAGGAAATTTTTGAAACACATGATGAAAAGCCGACGAACAGCTTTTTGTATTCTCTCGTGATGGATACGTATTCTATGGGGTATTCGGGCGGATCCTACTCCGATATGCCAATCAACCATAAAGTATTTCTTGCACAGTTTGATGCGATTAAAAAGATTGCGGATGAAGGACCTTGTATTCTGGTAGGACGCTGCGCAGATTATGCTCTGGAATCTTATGATAATGTGGTGAACGTATTTATCCATGCTGATCTGGATGCACGTATCCGCAGGATCGCAAGAATTTATAATCTTACGGATGCCAAGGCAAAAGATATGATCATTAAAACCGATAAAAAGCGTGCAAGTTATTATAATTATTACACGAATAAAAAATGGTCAGACTCTGAAAGCTATGAATTGTGTCTCTCAAGTTCAGAACTTGGAATTGAAGGGACAGCAAAAGCAATCGAGCAGTATGTAATGCTGAAAGAGCAGATTCAAAGAGATGACAAAATTCTTTAGAAGTTAAAAAACAGTTCCCCTTGCAGAAAAGATAAAGACTTTTACTGCAGGGGGACTTTTTATGCTCTTGGATGAATGATCCGTTCGGGCCAGCCTTCGATATTTCCATCAAGGATTGCATGAAACATCCTTTCGCGGACACCTGGATTTTCGTGATTTAACTGACGGAGAAGTTCTTTGACATATTGACGTTTTGTATATCCGTCAACAGGACACTTGCTTTTCACTACCGGAAGCTGATACTTGTTTTTAAAACCGATGACGTCTTTTTCATCTACAAACATCATTGGACGAATAACAGTCAGATCAGTACGGTCCAGATAGGTTTTCGGAGAAAATGAATAAAAACGTCCTTCGAAGATCAAGGAGAGCAGCATTGTCTCTATAATGTCATCTTTATGGTGGGCATAGGCAATTTTATTGCATCCCATTTCTTTAATTGCCTGATTTAAGGCGCCTTTTCTCATTTTGGCACAAAGAGAGCAGGGATTGGATTCTTTACGGACATGAAAAAGAATCTCATAAATATCAGAAGATTCGATTCGGTAGGGGATATTCAGTTCCTGACATAGTGCCTGAATCGGAGAAAGATCAAAATCTTCAAATCCCAGATCTACGGTGATTGCACTGAGTTCAAATTTCTTCGGATAGAAGCGCTTGAGTCCATGTAGTGCATAGAGCAGAGTGAGGCTGTCTTTTCCGCCGGAAATTCCGACCGCAATATGATCGCCTTCTTCAATCATTCTGTATTCATCAACCGCTTTTCGGGTATAGCTTAATAACTTCTGTAGTTCCATGGTAAAGGTCCTTTCTTTGGGTTTATGTTCCTATTATAAGGTGAAAGAGATGGAATTACAATGAAGGAGTATGATTTGTCGGCATTTTCCTTTAAAACAGAATGTAGTACGCTGTACTATAAATAGAAAAATAAATAGTACTATGTACTAATTCGAGAAATGAGAAATTTGCGTTTTACAAAGGAGTATGTTATAGTGGCTTTGACAAAAAAGGAATCAACCAGAGAGGGTAGTAGAATGAAAGCACAGGATCAAAAAGAGCTAATGCGGGAAAGAATCTGCGATTGTGCAAAGAGGCTATTTGAAAGAGAGGGATATGAACAGGTATCTATGCGGCAGATTGCAGCGGAGGCAGGAATTGCAGTGGGAAATTTGACATATTACTTTTCGAAAAAGGAAGATCTGCTGAAGGAGCGTTTAAACGATATTCAGGAAACTTTTTCAGAGAGCATCCAGCTGTTTGAAATCGATCTGGAAAGAGGAGAGATTTCAGGAAAGCCGTTCTGGGAATATGAGAATCGAACACTTTTGGAATTGCTGCTTCGATTTTTGAAAGCAGTGGAACAGTTTCAGAAGAATGCAGCTATTGTGTATGAAAATTATAGCAGACTTCAAAAAACAGTACCCGTATTTCAAGAAATGAGCAGAGAATGGACGGAGAAGATCATGACGATATACAATGGTCTTATAAAGCAGTTGTGGGAACGAAGAGTTTTCAGAAAAGAACTGGAGTGGGACGAGTATGAAAATCTGATCTATCTTATAAAGCTGCTGACTTTTTTCGGGCAGGAAATGCATGGAGATCAGGAGTATGAAAAAAAACGGTTTACAGAAAGAATCTGCAGACTTTTGATTCCTTATATATCATGGGAATGGAAAGACACCTATACAGTCTTGTGTAAAGAAATCTGCGAGGTCTCTTTCCATCGTATGACATTAAAATTTATCTGATAGAGTTTCGAAGCTGTTCAAATAACTGACTCATTTCTGACAGGTCAGCTTCTTCCAGATTCAGGGAGAGTGTTTTTACATTGTCGATGATCTGTTCCGGTTTCCTTGCGCCGCAGAGGACATGCAAGTCCGGAAGAGAAGCTGCAGTCAGATAGATGATCAGGTTGCTGAGGGAACAACTATATTTTTCAGTATACGGGGTTAATTTCTGTAAAACGTTCAATATGTGCAGACGGGACTTTTGTGCCCAGAATTTATTTTTGTTGCGCACATCTGTCGGAGAAAGCACCGTGTCTTGTGTCACTTTTCCTGTGAGTAGTCCCTGTTCCAGAGGCGAGTACGCCTGGATGGAAACATGATGTTTCTGGCATACAGGTAACAATTCATCCGCAATATGTGTATCCAGAAGGCTGTATTTTTCCTGAATTACATCCAGCTGTCCAAGAGAGCAGTACTTTTCGATGATTTTGGCAGTAACGTTGGAGGCTCCGATGGCACGGATCTTCCCTTCTTTTTTCAACTGGAGAAGAGTATCCATCGTTTCTTCCAGCGGATAGAGGGAAAAGTCAGGAGTCTGCCAGTGTGTATAGTAAATATCGATATAGTCTGTCTGCAGACGTCGGAGGCTGTCTTCCAGATTTTTACGAATTGCAGCGGCGGAAAGATCACGGTAAACATTGCGTCCTTCCATGACTTTATGAAAGCAAGGTGTCTCATGATCCCATTCCAGCCCGCATTTGGTGGAGAGCAGGATCCTGGAACGATTTTGCTTTATGGCTTTGCCAACTACGTTCTCACTGTGTCCGATCCCGTAGACCGGAGCAGTGTCGAACCATACGATTCCCCGATCAATTGCTTCCTCGATGGTGCGAATGGAGAGTGCATCATCATTTTCTCCCCACCAGGTGCCTCCGCCAATTGCCCAGGTACCCATTCCGATATATGGAGTTTTTAAAGTTGTTGTTCCGATTGTACGTTCTTTTTGCATAAGATTTATCCTTTCTTTTGTCAATTCTCTTAGGGTTCCCGCAAAGTGACAGCTTTTGCAGCCATGCGTCGGCGGTCCTCATCTATTGCTGCATAGTGTTTTTTGGTTGTATTGACATCCTTGTGTCCGAGTACGTCTGCGACGAGATAGATGTCACCGGTCTCTTTGTAAAGTGTAGTTCCATAAGTACTCCGCAGTTTATGAGGGGTGATTTTTTTATTTGGCGTCACCTGGCGGGCATACTTTTTCACCATATTTTCAACTGCCTGGACTCCCATACGGCGGCGCTGCGTGGATAAAAACAGTGCGTTTTCATGTCCCGGAAGAGGAGTGGCAGCTTCCCGCGTTGTATACAAGTATTGTTTCAGGGCATGTTCGACTTCCTCGCCAAAATAGATGACCATTTCATTTCCACCTTTTCGGACGACCGTAATCCCGTTATTTTTAAAATCAACATCCTGGATATCAAGTCCCACACATTCTGATACACGGATTCCGGTACCAAGGAGCAATGTGATAATCGCCAGATCCCGGTTTTTAGTCTTTTCATAGTAAACTTTTTTCTGTCCGGTGAGCTCATCGCCACCGTGTTCTACAAAGTCCAGAAGAGAAGCCACCTCGTCCGTATCCAGACGGACGATTGCTTTTTCGTGCAGCTTTGGCATATCGACAAACAGTGTTGGATTTTTCTCGATGATCTGATGCTTGAAATAGTAGCCGTAAAAGCTGCGTAGGGCAGACATCTTTCTGGCAAGTCCTTTTTCCGTGTTGGTAATTTGTTTTTCCTCCGGATTTTGGTAAACCTTTAAATATTCCTGATATTCTTCGATATCGACAGGAGAGAGCTGCTCCAGATCCTGCGGGGTAAACTGATCGATGGTATAATCCTTGTATACAGGATTGTTTTCCATCAGAAAGTGAAAGAATACTCGGATATCATATGCATAAGAAATTCTTGTTTTTGCAGAGGTGGTAGGTTCTGCAGCACGGAAATAATCTTTTGCAAAAGCCGGAAGTGTTTTTAAGATTTCCCGCAGACGCAACGTATTGTCAATATATTTTTGTTCATGATAAGTTTTTCGCTCAGTTGTCTGATTTGATTCCATAAAATAAAACGCCTCGTTCTTTTTTATTTATGAAGTTATTATAACATATTGAAAGATAGGCAACAATGATATCTTTGAATGGCCATTGCAGAACCCACAACAGGTTCAAAACAGGATCATTCTGGAGTAGTTGTTAAAAAAACGCTAATCTTTTGGAAAAATCAGTATTTGTCGTATAGATTGAAACGACTGAAAACACTGCTGTTTTGAGCAGTTAATTGGGAATTTCTACTGTAAGCGGTTCTTTTGCATATACATGGCAACCTAACCGATAACCGGCAAGAAGCTGCTCTTCTGAGAACCATATTTGATCCATTGTATTTACTGTGGCGTGTCCCTTTATAATCCGGACAACGCATTTTGCACAGTTTCCGCGACCGCCGCAGGCCGTCAAAATGTGGATATCGTTTTGTAAGAGATAATCTTGTAATCGTGTATTTGCCGGACATTCTATTAACATTTGTTTACCTTCTTTCTGTTCCTGTTTTGATCTTTTTTGTTTAATGGATATATTATAAAGTATGTGATTCATACTTTCAATGCTTTTATAAAAAAGGAATGCTGCAGTACAGATAAGCTCTATCTGCCTGACAGCATTCCTTTTTGGAGTGAATTTATATCAATTACATGGGGTGTAAATGATATCTGTATGATATAAAAACAATTATTGTGGAAATTCTGTTGTGTAATACGGGATGATCAAATGTTCTCCGGTTTGTATGGTTTCAGATTCCAGCTGATTGATCTGTTTCAATTCTTTGATGTATTCTTTCACAGCTGTTTCAGATTCTGAGTCTATATGGCGTTCTGCAAGGCTCCACAAAGAGTCTCCCTCCTGGATTACAATGCTTTTGTAGCATTTGAATTGCACAGGCTCTTCCGTTCTTGAATTCTGTGCAAAAGACAGAAAGCTTCCAAATAAAAAGCACCCGCAAAATAAAATAAGTGTAATAACTGCTGACATCTTTTTCTTTTTTCTCATTGTAAAATCCCCCTGAACATAATGAAACAAGCAAAAAGAACATACGTTCTTACTACACAAAGAAGTATATCACCAGAACGTATGTTTGTCAACTAGGTTATTATCTGTTTTTTTGGAAAGACTACTCTTCTGCTGTTATGGTTTCCAGGTTTGCAAATTGGGAGTGATACAGCTTCTGATAGGTACCGTTTTTTCTTAAGAGTTCTTCATGCGTTCCCTGCTCAATGATATTTCCGTTATCTACGACCAGGATCAGTTCGGCATTGCGTATCGTTGAAAGCCGGTGGGCAATGACAAAAGAGGTTCGCCCTGCCATGACTTTCTGCATTGCGTCCTGGAGCATCCGTTCCAGACGGGTATCGACTGCTGATGTAGCTTCGTCGAGAATCAGAATCCTCGGGTTTTTTAAAATAGCTCTTGCGATTGTGAGAAGCTGTTTTTCTCCCTGAGAAATATTGTTGGACTCTTCATTGATCATAGAGTCATAGCCATGGCTCAGCGTAGAAATATAATGGTGGATATTTGCCATTTTTGCTGCGTCAACTACTTCGTCTTTTCGGGCAGTCAAAGATCCGTAACGGATGTTTTCAAAAATACTGCCGGAAAACAGCCAGGTATCCTGAAGAACGAGAGAAAACAGGCTGCGAAGATCACTTCGGTCCATGTCCCGGATATCAATTCCGTCAATTTTGATGGATCCGCCGTTCACATCGTAGAAACGAAGCAGCAGATTCATCAGCGTGGTCTTTCCGGCACCGGTAGGCCCGACAATCGCAACCATTTGTCCGGACTGTACCCAGAAGCTGACATCTTTCATCAAAAGTTCATCTGTGTAACCAAACTGCACGTGGTCAAATGTTACGTTTCCCTGAATTTGGGAGACATCAATCTTAACACTGCCTTTTTGTACCTCTTCTGTTTCATTTAACAGCGTAAAAATCCGGTTCATGGCAGCATAGGCGGACTGTACCTGGGAAGACAGCTGAGATACCTGGGATAACGGATCATTGATCTGCCAGATATAACGGATAAATGCCTGCAGATTCCCTACGGTGACAGAACCGTTTATGACAAAAAAGCTTCCCATGACGGCAATGCTTCCAATCGTCAGATAGGTGACGAGGGATACAAACGGCGAAATCAAGGAAGAAAGGAACTGAGCCTTAAATGCGGCATCTGCCATCTTTTGATTGACTGCAGAAAATCTGTTGCAGGAATCTTTCTGTCGGTTGAAAAGGAGAATTTCGTTAAATCCGCCGTATAATTCTGTAATCGTTCCGTTCAACTCTCCTACCATCTCCTGCTGCAGATCAAACAGTTTTTGTGAACGTTTTACAAATCCAAATGTGATCAGTATGGTCAGAGGAATAATCAAAAGTGCTGTCAGTGCCATCCAGACATTGATGGAAAACATCATGAAGATGACAAACAGGAAGGTGAGGATTGCTGCAAATACGCGGGAAAGCGTTTGCTGGAGTGCATTACTCAGTGTATCGACGTCGTTTGTAACACTGCTTAAAATATCTCCAAATGCGTGGTCATCAAAATATTTGACCGGGAGACGCTGGATTTTTTTCTGCAGTGCATTGCGGATGTCATGCATAGTTTTCTGAATGGCGTCTGTGAGGAAAACTGATGTAATCAGCTGTGAGATCGTCTTTAGGATGTACAGACACAACAGAATCCCCATAAAACGGAACAGGATTGAAAATTGAACGTGCGCTCCCGGGACTCCCTGCAGGATTTTCGCACCGTCACTGGCAAGCTGCGTGGTGATCTTTCCTTCCATCATAGGATTCAGGGCAAATGTCAGATTGGTCACTATGATCATAAACAGTGCGATCGACAACCTGATACGGTATGGACGGACGAACCCGAGCAGTTCACGGATACAGTTTCGAAAGGTCAGTTTATTCTCAGGCATAAGTCAATTCCTCCTTGCTCAGCTGGGAAGCTGCAATTTCGTAATAAATCGGACAGGATGCAAGCAGCTCCCTGTGAGTTCCGATTCCGGCAATTTTGCCTTCATCCAGAACTACGATCTTATCTGCGTCCAGAATCGTAGAAACCCGTTGTGCCACAAGAAAGACGATGGCGTTTTTAATCTCCGGTTTCAGAGCTTTTCTAAGTCGGGCATCTGTCTTAAAATCCAGAGCAGAAAAGGAATCGTCATAGATGTAGATCTCCGGCTTTCGGATCAAAGCACGGGCGATCGACAGACGCTGTTTCTGACCGCCGGAGACATTGGTTGCTCCTTCAACGATCTGTTCCTGGAACTGATGTGGTTTTTCCATAATAAAATCATATGCCTGGGCAATCTTTGCGGCATGAATGATTTCATCCATTGTGGCATCCGGTTTTCCAAAGCGGATATTTTCTTCGATTGTTCCGGAAAACAGGTGTGCTTTCTGCGGAACAAATCCGATTTTACTTCGAAGAGCATTGATATCCAGATCTTCGATTTTTTGACCGTCAATGTAAATATTTCCAGAAGCGCGGTCATAAAATCTTGGAATTAGCTGGATCAGGGAGCTTTTTCCGGAACCTGTGCTTCCGATAAAGGCAACGGTCTCTCCGCTTTTTGCGGAAAAAGAAATATCTTTCAGTACAGCTTCCTCTCCATCCGGGTAAACGAAATCCACATGCTCGAAGATCACGCTGTGTTCACCGGACCCAGAATCTGTCTGAGCATTCCCGGGATGATTTTCAATTGAAGTTTCTGTATTCAATACGGCCATAATTCGCTTTGCAGAGATGCTGGCTCTCGGATACAGCATAAAAACCATACAGAAAAGCATGACAGAAAACATAGCATGAAACAGATATTCCATGAAAGCCACCAGCTTTCCGACCTGCAGAGTCTGTGCATCGATCATGTTTGCTGCTGTCAGATAGATACACAAAGCGGCCAGATTCATCAAAAGGAAAAAGACCGGTTCTGTGGAAGACATCAGCTTGAACAGATTTTGAGATTGTTTCATGAAGTAGCTGTTTTCACTGTCAAAGCGTTCGGATTCGTAGCCATCATTGTTAAAAGAGCGAATCACACGGATTCCGGTGAGATTTTCACGGAAGATGCGATTGATACGATCCAGAGAATTCTGTTGTCTGTCACTGAGCGGTCCCGATATTTTTCCTACGATCACAACGCCCAGGATGATTACAGGGACGGTGGATGCAATGATCAAAGAGAGATTCAAAGAGGAACGGATCGTCAGAGTGAAGCTGACAATGATCATGATCGGTGTCAAAAGTGCGGTCCGTAAAATCACATTCAAAAACGTCATGATCTGAAATGCATCATTGTTTGTCCGGGTGATCAAAGAAGCGATACCAAACTGATTCATCTCATTGTGTGAGAATGTCTGTACTTTCTGAAATACATCTTCTCTGATATCCCGTGTTACAGATGTGGAAATTTTGGCACAGCAGTATCCAAGCAGGATCGTTCCGGATACACCGATCAAAGAAATCACTGCGATCACGATTCCCATGCGGATTAAATACTGTTTGTCCTGATTCATGATCCCATTATCGATCATTTCAGATACGATCGTCGGAATGCCAAGCTCTACAAGTGCAAATCCGAATACGGAAATAATATTTAAAACAAACAGCTTCTTGTATCGCTTCAGGTAGTGAAGAATAAGTTGCATAAGTAGATTACCTCCTAAAAAAAGTATGTCTGTTTTAGTCACCTTATCTACAATAAACTATAGAGTAAGACGATGGTCAAGCAGAAAACAAAAAATCATAAGAAAATATAGAAATCGAACATAGTTTCCAAACAAATGTTTGATTTTTGCAGTGTGCTATGATAAAATGAACTAAATAATGAGTCGGAAAGAACTTGCAGGAGGGTTATTATGTCAAAAGGAACGATTACAGATAAGCAGAGAGAGATTTTAGAATATATCAAATCACAGATATTAGAGCGCGGGTTTCCACCGGCAGTACGTGAGATTTGTGAGGCAGTGAATCTGAAGTCCACGTCTTCCGTACATTCTCATCTGGAGACACTGGAGAGAAACGGGTATATCCACAGAGATCCTACGAAGCCAAGAGCGATTGAGATTCTGGACGATGAATTTAATCTTCTCAGAAGAGAGGTTGTCAATGTCCCTCTGATCGGGCGTGTGGCTGCCGGGGAGCCGCTTCTGGCACAGGAGAATATTGAGAACTACTTCCCGATACCGGTAGAGATGATGCCAAATAAGCAGACGTTTCTTCTGGAGGTAAAAGGAGAAAGCATGGTCAATGCCGGCATTCTGGATGGAGATATGGTTCTTGTTCAGGAAGAACATACGGCAGAAAATGGAGATATGGTGGTTGCATTGATTGAGGATGGTGCGACTGTGAAGACCTTCTATCGGGAAGAAGGAATCATCCGCCTTCAGCCGGAGAATGATTTTATGGATCCAATCATCGTAAAAGATGTTTCCATTATCGGAAAAGTCATTGGAGTATTTCGCTTCTTCCGGTAGACGGATACATTATTATAAAAGCGGGAATCAGACGACGCTTACATCAGACTGATTCCCGCTTTTTTACTGATCTTCTATTCTTTTTACAACTCAGAAAAATCTACATGCTTTCCGTCTCTCCAGATACGTTCCAGATCATAAAACAGACGGTTTTCTTTGTCGAAAACATGGACGATGATCTCGCCGAAATCCATCAGCACCCAGTTTCCGGAGCCATATCCTTCTCTCTGTTTCATTTCATATCCGGCTTTTGAAAGTTCTTCTTCCACGTTGTCTACCAGTGCACGTACCTGGCTTTCACTGTTTCCGTTTGCAATGATAAAATAATCTGCAAGGACGGAAACCTGAGAGATATCAATTACCTGGATATCCTCGCCTTTTTTATCGTCCAGTGCCTGATAAGCAAGACGTGCCATAAGTTTTGACTGTTCCATAATTTGTTCTCCTTTCCGGATTGTCCGATATCCCTTTACAGGGATATTGCGGCTTTATTTTTATAATACTGACAGGTTTTTTCTGTCATAGGATCTACTTTTCTTCCGGCTCTTTTTAAGAATGCCAGAGTTGATTCTGCTGTCATGCAGACAGCGGTGTCGATGTCATCAAATGCGGCAGTTCGCACTTCGGCCAGCCCCGGAATCTTTTTTCTTCCGGGTTCGATATAATCTGCCAGATAGACGATTTTTTCAATCATGGTCATGGCCGGACGCCCGGTTGTGTGATAGGTGATCGCATCCAGGATCTCCGAATCTGTGATGCCGTATTCGTATTCTGCAAAATAGGCACCCAATCTGGCATGGATCAGCGCAGGAACCTCCAGTTCGGCATCTGACAGTTTAATGTGATGCTTCCTGCAGAGCAGGATTTGTTCATTGACGTCGCAATATTTTCCACAATCATGCAAAAGACCGGCAGTCATGGCTTTTTGGACATCCGCTCCATGGCGCATAGCCATGGAAGCAGCGGTGTACATGACGCCGAGAGTGTGGATATAACGTTCTTCTTTCAGCTTCTTTTCAAGCTTTTTGCGGATGGCAGTTAATTCAGTTGTCATGACCTCTCCTCTTCTCTTTTGGTATATAATTGCAGTTTTTGAATATAATCTGCAACAGAATCCGGAACCATATAGCGGATCGAACGATTTTGGGCAGCACGATTTCGGATCGTTGTCGATGAAATCTCCAGAAGCGGTGCCTGTAAAAGTTCGATCTTTGCCTGGTAATTCGTTTCCAGATACTGAATCTGACGCTGCATATCAAAAGAATCTTTATCATCCCGCATTGCTGCCAGAATGGTACAGGATGGAAAAATCTCTTTGAAATATTTCCATTGTTCGATGGAAAAGAGAGAATCCGCTCCAAGAATAAAGAAATATTCATTCTCAGGATACAGCGCATGAAATTCCTGCAGAGTTTTATACGTGTAAGAATGACAGTCTTTTTTTGCCTCGTGAAGGGAAAGTTGAAAATGCGGGTTTTCTCTCACAGCAAGCCGCACCATTTCAACCCGGTGTGCAAGCGCTTCTTCTGTATCTTCCACTTCTTTGTGAGGCGGATTTCCGTTGGGCAGAAACCAGACTTCATCCAGATGGAACTGCTCATAGGCAAATTCACCAAGCAGCAGATGTCCGATATGAATCGGGTCAAAGGTTCCGCCCATAATTCCGATTCTCATAGAAATCTCCTACGGAAGTACGATTTTTTTCTTATCGTCTTTTCCTTCTTTGTACAATACAATTTTTTTGCCGATGACCTGTACGACCTGAGAACGGGTGCGCTCAGCCACCATTTCTGCCAAAGCTCTCGGATCATCCGCACAGTTCTGCAATACACTGATCTTGATCAGTTCACGTGCATCCAAAGCCTCGCTGATCGCCTGTGTAAGGCTTGGAGTCATGCTGGATTTTCCAATCTGAAAGATCGGATCCATGGTCATGGCAAGACTTTTTAAATAGGCTCTCTGTTTTGTTGTCATGATATTCAATCTCCTGTTAAAATATATGAAATTTATTTATAGTAATCAAACTGCAGGCCGTACATTTTCACGGTATCGCCTTCCTGAATACCTGCTTCTTCCAATTTGTCCAGAATACCGGTTTCTTTTAAGAATTTCTGGAAGAAAGCGAATCCCTTTTCGGAATCCAGATTGGTGTAACCAAGCATCTTTTCAATTTTCGGACCTTCTACCACATAGACATCTTTTTCTTTTTCTACTGTGTAAGGAAGCTCTTCATAAATCAGTTCGTCCTCCGGGAAGAATTCCTGTTCAAATACGATCGGAGGTACATCCATAGTCTGAATCTGTTCACTTACATAGTAGAGCAGTTCTTTTAAGCCCTGTCCGGATACTCCGGAGATTGGGAATACTTTGATGCCCTGTGGCTCAAACTCCTCCTTCAGGCGCTGAATCGGATCGTCATCTTCACTGTAGATCAGATCTGTTTTATTTGCTGCGATCACCTGCGGGCGCTTTGCAATTTCAGGATTGTAGGCCTGAAGTTCAGCGTTGATCTTATAGATGTCATCTACCGGATCACGTCCTTCTGTTCCGGCTGCGTCTACGACATGGATCATCATTTTTGTCCGCTCAATGTGACGTAAAAATTCATGTCCAAGTCCGACACCCTCGGAAGCTCCTTCGATCAGTCCCGGGATATCGGCAACGACAAATCCCTTTGCTCCCTCCAGGTCTACCACTCCAAGATTTGGATTCAGTGTTGTGAAGTGGTAGTTGGCAATCTTCGGCTGTGCATTTGTGACTCTGGAAAGGAAGGTGGATTTTCCGACATTTGGAAATCCGATCAATCCGACGTCAGCAATGACTTTCAGTTCCAGATTGACTTCCAGTTCCATGGCAGGCTGTCCAGGCTGCGCGTATTTCGGAACCTGCATAGTAGCAGTTGCAAAATGCTGATTTCCAAGTCCGCCTTTTCCGCCTTTTAACACGATCTGTCTGCGGTTGTCTCCTGACATATCTGCAATGACTTTTCCGGTCTTGGATTCTTTGATCACGGTCCCTTCCGGAACACGAAGAACCAGATCTTTGCCGTCCTTTCCGTGGCATTTTCTCTTGCCGCCTTCTTCTCCATCTCCGGCAGCATATTTTCGTTTGTGACGGTAATCAATCAGTGTGTTGAGTCCTTCATCTACTTCAAAAATCAGATCACCGCCTCTTCCGCCGTCTCCGCCGTCCGGACCTCCGTTTGGCACGTAAAGTTCCCGGCGGAAGCTGCAGTGTCCGTCCCCGCCTTTGCCGGAACGGATGAATATTTTCGCTCTGTCTGCAAACATTGTTTTTTCCTCTTCAAAAATTAGAATCAATTGTTTTGGTACCAAAATGTGTGTGGTGTTTTACGAAAAAGAAGCCTCAGACTAAGAAGTCTGAGGCTTTCTCACGGTAATTATTCAGCTACCGGATAGATAGAAACCTGTTTTTTGTCTCTTCCTTTTCTTTCGAATCTGACAACACCGTCAACTAATGCGAACAATGTGTCATCTCCTCCGCGTCCTACGTTCACACCTGGGTGAATCTTTGTTCCGCGCTGTCTGTAAAGGATATTTCCGGCTTTTACGAACTGTCCGTCAGCTCTCTTTGCACCTAATCTCTTAGCTTCAGAGTCACGTCCGTTTCGTGTGGAACCAACTCCTTTTTTATGAGCAAAATACTGAAGGTTTAATTTCATCATGGTTGTTACACCTCCTTGAAAATGATATCAATGTATGGTTCATATTCGCTGTCTTCTTCTATCTCCTGTAATCCAAGAACCATAGATTTGAACAGCAGCTTGGCATCATGAGAAGGTTTTCGGATGAATCGAAATTCAATCATCCCGGTCTCTTCATCAGAAACAAGAGAAATCTTATCTGATGTGAAACGTTCAATCGAATTGAGTGTGTTGATGACCAGTACAGACACTGCCGCACAGACCACATCACTTCCCGCTTCCGAATACCCCGCATGTCCGAGTACATCCAGACCTGCATAGTCATGATTTACTGTCTTATAAACGGTTACCTTGATCATATGACAGATTAAGCGTTGATTTTTTCAATCTTAACTGCTGTGTACTGCTGTCTGTGACCATTTTTCTTATGGTATCCAGTTTTTCTCTTATACTTGTAAACGATCACTTTTTTAGCTTTTCCGTCACCGATTACAGAAGCTGTAACTGTTGCACCTGCTACTGTAGGCTCTCCAACAACTAATTTGTCATTGCTTACTGCCAGCACCTGGTCAAATGTATAAGTCTCTCCAGCTTCTACACCAAGTTTTTCTACTTTAATGATATCGCCTTCTGCTACTTTGTACTGTTTACCACCTGTTGCTATAATTGCGTACATATGGCACCTCCTATTATCATTACTCGCCAGCTTCGGTGTCTGAATCAGAACTTGAAAACCTCGCTGTGCGGCATACCGTGTTAGTATAGCACGCATATTCCATATAAGTCAATAGGAAGCAGAAAAATATTTTAAAAATATGTATTATTTGTCGCATTCATTCAATTTGTCATAGCAATATTCGATGATGCTGCGCCTTGTGATAATACCGATAAATTTGTTCTGGTCATCTACGACCGGAACAAAATTCTGGCTCATTGCCCGGCTGATCAAATCTTTCATATCGGAATCTGCAGCCACTGCGATATAATCTGCTTTTCGCTCAAAATCATGAATAAAGATATGTTCTGCTTCTTTCAGATTCAGATTGGTATATTTTTTCATCCCCCAGAGCAGATCACCTTCTGTAATCGTTCCAACATACTCTCCCTGACGGTTCAGCATGGGGATTGAAGCATATTTGTGATGTTCCATTGTCTCCAGAACCTGACGGAGTGTGCAGTCATCATAGACATATGCAACCTCCTGTTTTGGATGTAAAAAGAACAAAATGTTCATCGTGTCACCTCTGTCTTTAAATCTGTGTTTCTACAAAAATCTGGTACAGTGCACGGATGGCGTTTTTGAAGTCATCGTGTCTTACACCGACAATGATATTCAGCTCGCTGGATCCCTGGTCGATCATCTTGACATTGATATGGGCATGGGCAAGGGCGGAGAAAATTCTTCCGGCAGTGCCGCGTGTGGAACGCATTCCTCTTCCGACGATAGCGATCAGAGCAAGATCAGACTCCAGTTCAATGTGGTCCGGATTCACAGCTTTATGGATTCCGGCCAGTACCTGCTGTTCTTTCTCTTCGAACTCATCTTTATGTACAAAAATTGTCATTGTATCGATGCCGGAAGGCATATGCTCGATGGAAATACCGTTTTTATCAAACTCTTCCAGTACCTTGCGGCAGAATCCGATCTCGGAGTTCATCATTGCTTTTTCAATGGTCACGGCAGCAAATCCATCTGTCCCGGCAATTCCGGTAATGGTATATTTTGGCTGTCTGCAGGTACTCTCTACGATCAGTGTGCCCTTGTCCTGTGGAGCATTGGTGTTGCGGATATTGATCGGGATGCCGACTTTACGGACAGGGAAGATCGCATCCTCATGAAGTACAGTTGCCCCCATATAAGAAAGTTCACGAAGTTCACGGTAGGTGATCGTCTCGATGGATTTTGGATTTGTAACAATGCGTGGATCTGCGATCAGAAATCCGGATACATCGGTCCAGTTTTCATACAGGTCAGCCATAGCTGCACGGGCAACCAGAGAGCCTGTGATATCAGAACCGCCGCGGGAAAAAGTGACAATGGTTCCGTCTTCTTTCGCACCGTAGAATCCAGGGATGACAGCAAATTCTTCCCCTTCAAGACGAAGGGAGAGCAATTCGTTTGTTTTCTCGTCATCCAGACTGCCGTCTTCATGAAAGCGGATCACTTCAGCTGCATCGATAAAACAAAATCCCAGATAATTTGCCATAATGATACCATTTAAATATTCTCCCCGGGATGCAGCATAATCTCTTCCGATTTTTTTGCCAAAATTTTCACGGATCATATCGAATTCATGATCCAGTGAAAGTTCCAGATTCAGACCGTCGATGATCTCGTTATATCTTGCATGGATCTCATCCAGAAGGCTTGTGAATTTCTTTTCACGGATCGCAAGATTGTAGCAGCTGTAAAGCATATCTGTGACCTTTGTGTCGCTGGAACTGCGTTTTCCCGGAGCAGAAGGTACTACATAGCGTCTGGACTTGTCTGCCCGGATGATATCTCCTACTTTTTTGAATTGTTCGGCACTGGCGAGAGAACTTCCACCGAATTTTACTACTTTCTTCATCTTCTTTCCTCCAACTGTATATTATTTCAAATTAGATGCATAGATGTTTGTAAAACGCACGCTCTATCATTTCGCTTTCCTATTATACAGGGTATTTTCAGGATTGTAAATCATAGATTTCAAAAAAACCGAGTGTACTCCGAAATGTTAAAAAGTAACATCAGCATATTGTGCCTGTGTCACGTTCTTTAAGTCATCCGGAGAAAGCTTCAGCTGCATTCCAAGCTTTCCGCCGCTGACATAGATATAATCCAGCGTTTGGGCGTTCTCCTGAATGGTTGTCGGAAATGCTTTTTTCATACCGATCGCGGTACAGCCGCCCCGTACATACCCGGTCACAGTTGTGATCTCTCTGACAGGGAGCATTTCCACAGACTTTTCTCCTACTGCCCGGGCTGCTTTTTTCAGATCCAGCTCTGCTTCAATGGGGATGACAAACACATAATGGGAACCGCTCTTTCCGGTTGTGACCAAGGTTTTATACACCCGTTCATGAGGCAGCCCCAGTGTGTCGGCTGTACTGATCCCATCGGTAAAATTGTCACATTCATAAGTCTGGTATTCGTAGGAAATCTTGCTGCGGTCCAAAATGCGCATGGCGTTTGTTTTTAATTCTTTTTTACTCAACGTGTTCACTTCTTTCTGGTGATTTTTCGGCTTTGTCACGGACGCATTCGTGAAGCGGACGCCGTACTTTTTTACGGGTTACTTCTACTAACTGGAGTGCTGTGACATCCACAACGGACGTCTGAATCGGGTCTTCTCCAAGAAAACGGCGGAATTGTTTTAATAGCTCCTGCATCATGTCCGGATCATCCATGTTGATAAAGTCAATCAGGATAATTCCGGAAATATTGCGCAGGCGGATCTGCCGTGCTGTTTCCTTTGCCGCTTCCAGATTGATCTTTAAATACGTTTCCGCACTTTTCTTTTTTGTCTTCGCAGAATATTTTCCGGAATTGACATCTACCACGGTCAGTGCTTCTGTCGGTTGAATGACAAGATAAGCGCCGTTTTTCAGCCAGACGTATTCTTTGAGTGCGCGTTCCACGGCAATGTCGGTACTGTAAAGTTTGGAAAGCGGCAGAAGCTGTTCCTCATAAAACTGAAGTTTGGAGAGATCTTCCGGCTGCTCTGCCTGCAAAAATCCGTGAATCTGCTGATACAGCTTGGGATCATCGGTAATGATTGCTGACAATCCGTCTGCGTATACATTTTTCAAATCTGTAATATAAGACGGAGGGGCCTCCTGCAGACAGGAAAAGCAAGTCCGAAACGGAGCAGTTTCTTTTAACTTGACACAGGCATTCTCCAGTTTCTGAATCTCCTCAAGTACCGTCTCAAAGGGAACGTCCTTTGCATTCGTACGAATGATCAGCCCGTAGTCCTCATTTTTGAGATGACTCAGTTTTTCTTTGTACGTATCCCGAAGAGAACGGGGAAGCTTCCCGGAAGTACCGATCCTGGTATTTCCGGTTGTCAGTACTGCATACCGCCCGGTAAAATTGATATTGCTGCTGACAGTCGGCGCTTTTGTCTTGACTGCTTCCCTGCTGATCTGAACGACCAGCTCGTCTCCGATACAAAGCGGTTTTTTCCCGATTTTATGGGTAAAGATCGCCTGAGGCGCCTGACTTAGGTCGTAGTAGCATTCTTTTCCCGGAGCGATCTCGATAAAAGCGGCTCCGATATTCGCCGCGATATTTTTTACTTTTCCGATGTAAATATCTCCGAGTACAGGTTGTCTGTGCTGATCAGAGTCCGGAAGACTGCAGTGGATCTCTGCGATTACATCATTTTCAAGAAGAAAAGTCCAGATCTTCCCTTCTTTTTTCAGCATTAAAATTTTTCGTACTGCCATTTATTATGATACCTCTCTTTTTTGTACTGTCCAAACACAGCAGGATTTATTCGATCACTGAACCGAGAGATTCTAAGGTTACCAGATTTCGTGCGTTCTCATCCCCGGAATCAGCATACATTTCCAGACGGCACAGTGCAAATTTTAACTGTGTGGCATCTGCATCTAAAAACCGGCAGAATGCTTCCATGACAAGCCCCGGTTTTAAATTCTCCACACTTCCGGCAGCGAGCTGCATAAAGAGCTTGTGATCCTGCACTTCCATCCGGTAGATCAAAGGTTTGATGTCCACTTCTTTTTCGCTGCGTTTTGTCTGTTTTAAGATGCGGATCTCAGACTGCGCGAGAAAGGCATCCATCTGTGTTTCCCAGTCGTCCGGCAGTGTTCCCGGCACAAGATCAAGAAGATAGTCTGCTGCCGCGACAATCGCCATTCCGGTCATCTTCTTTTCCTCTGCGATCTGGCGGAAACTTAAAACTTCGATTCCCTCTACCATAACGGCATTTAAACGGGATACCGCTTCAGCACTGGAAATGGACTCTTTCAGTTCGATATCAAAATATTCTCCTTCGCTTGTAATCCCGATTCCCAGCGGATTTGCAAAGGACATGATCATATGAGGACTGTAGCCCCCGGTATAGGCGATCGGAATGTGCGCCCTGCGGATTGCCTTCTGGAAGAAGCGCATAACATCCAGATGTCCGATAAAGCGCAGTGCACCGTATTTTTTAAATTTAATTCTTGCCTTCAAAACAGACACCTCCTCCAAATTTTGCCGCACCACATCCGGAACACTGCATTCTGCAGTTTGGAGTAACCTGTGCGTTCATTGCTCTCTCCCATTCTTTTTTCAGGAAGTTTTTGGTCACGCCGATATCGATGAAATCCCATGGAAAAAGCTCATCCATGGAGCGTTCCCGCATGGTGTAAAACTCAATATCCACTCCGGTATTTGCAAATGCCTGCATCCATTTTTCATTGTCAAAGCTTTCGCTCCAGGAATCATACAGACATCCCAGACGGTATGCTTCTTCGATCACCTTTCCAACCTTGCGGTCCCCGCGGGCAAATACACCCTCCAGCACTGTGACATCTGCCTCGTGCCAGTTATATTTCAAACTTTTTTTGTTCAACTGCTGTAAGAATTCATGCTTTACAATCGTTGCACGGCGAATGTATTCTTCACTTGGAAACATCTGTGCCCACTGGAACGGGGTGAACGGTTTCGGAATGAAGAACGAAGAACTGGCCGTGATCTGACATTTTCCATTGCGCTGTTCTTTCGGAATTTCATAATATCTTCTGGCAACCTTTTCTGCCAGATGGGCAATGGCTTTCATGTCTTCTTCTGTTTCTGTCGGCAGCCCCAGCATAAAGTACAGTTTTACCTTGTTCCAGCCGCCTTCAAAGGCCTGTCCGGCTCCTTCTAAAATAATCTCTTCTGTCAGTCCTTTGTTGATCACATCACGCATTCTCTGGGAGCCGGCTTCCGGAGCAAAGGTAAGGCTGCTTTTTTTGATATCCTGTACTTTACTCATAACATCCAGCGAGAACGCGTCAATTCTGAGCGACGGAAGGGAAATATTGATTCCCTCTCCTTTAAATTCATCGATCAGGAAGGTGACGAGCTCTTTTAATTCGGAATAATCACTGGAGCTTAAGGAGCTTAAAGAAATCTCTTCGTGTCCGGTGCTTTCCAGCATTGCTTTGGCGTATTGCTTCAAGCGCTCCACATTGCGCTCTCTGGTCGGACGATACAGCATGCCTGCCTGACAGAAACGGCATCCGCGGATACATCCTCTCTGAATTTCCAAAACGACACGGTCCTGTGTTGCTTTGATGAAAGGAACGACAGGGGCCTGTGGATACGGTGCTTCGGTTACGTCCAGTACCATTTGTTTTTTGATCACAGATGGTGCATGCTCGTTGTTCGGTGCAAAGGAAGCAAGCGTTCCGTCTTCATGGTATGTGGCATCGTAAAACATCGGCACATACAATCCTTCGATCTGTGCGGCGCGTTCCAAAAATTCGATACGGCTCTTTCCTGCTGCCCGATACTCTTTATAGGCATCCAGCAGTTCGTCGTAGACAGTCTCCCCTTCTCCGATATAGAAAATATCAAAAAATTCTGCCAGTGGTTCCGGATTATACGTACATGGACCTCCTCCGATAACGATTGGATCTGCCTCACCACGGTCACGACTGTGGTGAGGAATCCGGCTTAAATCCAGAATCTGCAGAATGTTGGTGTAGCACATTTCGTACTGGATCGTGATTCCAAGAAAATCAAAATCACGGATCGGATCCTGAGATTCCAGTGCAAATAGCGGAATCTGTTCTTCTTTCATGATCTTGTGCAGATCCAGCCACGGAGAATAGACCCGTTCACACCAGACATCTTCTCTTTGGTTGAACATATCATATAAAATCTGGATTCCGAGATGTGACATTCCAATCTCATAGACGTCCGGAAAGCACATAGCGAAACGGACATCCACCTCGTTCTTGTCTTTCATCACAGAGTTCACTTCGTTCCCGATATACCGGGCCGGCTTCTCGATTTTTAGTAATATTTCATCATTTAAAGCTAGTTTTCTCATATTTCTCCTTTCATTTTTGTTTAATATATACAAAAAATTAACCTTCTTTTCTCTTCCGATTTTCACGAAAAATAGCTGTTTTTTTATGAGTTTCAGTAGCGTTTTTCACCTCGTTTTTGCCCTTGCGTAACAAATTTACTTTTTCTCTACTGTGCAGCGCTATGTATAATTATACACCATTTTCATGGTCTTGCATAAAATACATAGCACTGCATAACATTATTCAATACTATAATATGAAGCAGCAGAATACATTCTGAAACAGCACGTTAACCCGCCATATTATATACTTTTTGCGGAAGGAGTTCAAGCAAATCTTTCTCAGATATAGGAATGTCAAATATAAACTCGTTACTGTTCACATCAATTCCCGCCTATCCATGCCAAAAAAACGAAACTGCATTCTCACAGCTCCGTTTTTCTGTCATCTGATTATGTTTCGATGTAGGATTCCTCTGCCAGTTTTACCTTACACCGTTTCATATAACACGCAATCCCATATTTCAAAATTTTGTCCACTCCGTTTTCCCTAAGTTCCTCATCATACTTTCTTTCCTCTACCTGCTTTAAAGCTCTTTCACAGGCAACATCCAGGTTTCCGTCACCTGCATATTTCACTTCGATCAAAATTGCAGTTTCACTGTTCTCTGTTTCTATCAGGATATCGCTGTAGCCTTCTCCGGTTTCCTGATTGGAAAAGACTCCCCATTCTTCTTTGATACCCAAAATTCCAAGCAGAATACCATGATAAAAGTTTTCTTTCATTTCCTTTCTTACAAAGGTGTCCCGGATACTGATGGTCTTTTTCAGGTAACTTTCAAAAATATCTTCAACCTTCTTTTCCTCTCCGTTTTTCAGTGCCTTACAAAATCTGCCAAGCATATCCCCGTCTTTTGCAACACTTTCTTTGAAATATTCCATAATCTGGGTTTTAAAAATATCCCGAATTTCCAAATTTGGGATCCGTAGCTTAAACTTTCTCGCATCCACCTGACCGGACTGCGTTAAATACCCGGTTGCAAACAGTACACTCCAGATATTCTCAATGGACTCATACATTTCCTTATAAGTCAGTTCCGGATGAATGGTTTTTGTGATACTCTCCCCGGCCATCAAACGCTCAATCTCCCTCTTTGTGGTCAGATTTTTTGACTGCCGGATAAATTCCTTCACTTCTGCATTGCTACTTGTATTGATCCAGTAATTCTGAGGAATTGCTTCTCTGTTTGTACGCAGACTTCGAAGATAGGAAACTACATCCCATGGACAATATACGTCCACGTTTCCAAAGCGGTATCCATCATACCATTCTTTGATACTTTCATACTTATCCGCACATTCATAATACGTTAAAAGGTCACGTACCTCCTGATCTGTAAATCCAAAATATTCATCAAAATCGACATCTGCGATCGTAAAGGTTGTAAAATTATTAAGTCCTGTAAAGATACTTTCTTTCGAGATACGCATACATCCGGTCAGCACTGCAAGCTTCAGACTGCTATTTGTTTTTAACGCCTGTTCCAACAGATTGCGGATCAGAAATACCATCTGGTCATAGTATCCATTTGCAAAGGCTTTTGCCAACGGAACGTCATATTCATCAATCAGCAGGATCACTTTTGTGCCGTAATGCTTCGCCAGCAATTCCGACAGCCTTCTTAGTCCGCTGCAAAAAACAGCCTCACTCATGTTACTGTCCAAAAGCTTTTTGTAAGCCTCTTTATCATGTTCGCTCAAGCATTCACTATCGCAAAGAAACTGAAACGCTTCTGCCGCTCTCTGCATAATCTGCACAGCAAAATCAAAAGCGCCCTCATAAGCAGCTGCATTGATTCCTTTCAGGGAAACAGAGATCACAGGATATTTTCCCATATATTCGTCGCACAGCTTCGGATCTTTTAAAATTTCCAAACCATCAAAAATACTTTTATCTCCCTCTATGGAAAAAAAGTACTCCAGCATACTCATATTTAAAGTTTTTCCAAAGCGCCTTGGTCTGGTAAAGAGATTTACCATTCCACCATTACGGATCAGTTCAGAAATCAATCCTGTTTTATCTACATAATAATAGTTATCTTTTATAATCTGCTCAAAATTTTCCAATCCTACCGGAAGGCGTTTCTTTTCTTCACCCATGTTATTCACACCCCTTCTCTGTTGATTATATTGTAACAAAGATCCGCACAAAAGCCTATACCTAACTTTTCTCATCATTCTCAGTCAGTTCTTCTATGATTCCGCCAGGATTGATGATCCGATACTCCTGCATTCCGTACGTTGCAAAAGTATACTCTGAACGATAGGCTGTTTCACTGGCCAGCTTGTAAAATTCATCGAAAGTGATCGAATCATCTGCCTGACATGCCAGAGCGTACATACCTGCAACATAAGGTACGATGGAACTCATTCCGCCCCAACAGCTATAGGTATAATTCTCTTTTCCGCAATTAGATGCATGTGTACTTTTAGCGGTTGGAACATACACGCTTCCAAAAGGTGTTATGGCAGAATCATAGGGCATATAATTATTGAAGTCGGTTACATCTGTATAGGAGATTCTTGTCAGACTCTGGAATTTGTTTATTTTATTTTTGGGAATCAGACATAATACTTCGATATTGTTTTCTCTTGCTTTTCGAATAGCGTTGTTTAATTCCACGTCACCTTTTACTCTTTTGCCGTTGCCACACCGTGTATACGGGCAATCTGGTTTTCATCGGAGTAAGATTGATAGAATTTCAGGTTATCTTTGATTTCTGTATGGTCAACAAGCAATGGACTATCAATGACAGCAATACCAATACCTGTTCCTCCTAGATAAAAAATGCTTCCAAGCTTTATTCAAAATATTTCTACCACACAAGACTTTAATTTTAATCATTCTTTTTTGCCATAATACAGTACCAGTCAACCAGTTCGAATTCTGGCATTTTGAAATATGATGGGAAACAATACACAGAAATATTCGTATAACCCATCATCTTCAGTTTACTTAGAATCATCTCTTTCTTGATTGGATAATATTTTTCTTCAAATATTTCTCTTTGAACTATTTGATTCTCTTTTTCAAATGTATATAAAAGATTAAAAGTTATAGTGTCTTCAGAACTATAATCCCAGACTTGAACCAAATTGACTCTGCATTTCTTTGCAAAAACGGGATTATACAGATAGAATCTTCTTTTTTCATTCAAAATTTTTTCCCAATTTCTAGTATCCAGATATAAATATCCGCCTTTTTTTACCAACGAATTCATTTGCTCTAAAGCTGTAAGTACATCATCATTATTTACATGCGGCAATGAATTTCCCGTACTGGCAACACAGTCAAATTGTTTGCCTTCCCAGCAAGAAAGCTTCCTAAAATCACAACTCTTTAATTCAATCTCATATCCTGCCGCAGAAGCTTTTTCTTTGCATTTTCTTATCATTTCTTCGCTCAAATCGGAACCTGCAAGTTGAACACCCAACTCACATAACGGCAACGTTACACTTCCTGATCCAATACTAACGTCTAAAAAAGAATGAACATTCTTTCCTTGTAACAACGTTTTCCAATGTTTTTTATAGGCACTCCAATGGGTTTGATCTTCTAACAAATCATAAATATCGGTTCTGTCATATATACTTGACATTTCTTTTCTCCTTCAAATTCAATCACGATGACTTTTCAGCGGAATAAGAATTCTCAGATTTTAGCCGTCACGATGGCTTTTTTGAGCTTTCTCCGCACAAAACAGTAGCAGATTACTTGTAATACAATGGTAAGAAACCATGATGCAGGGTAGGAAATAAAAAGTACATCTAAAGAACGATGTTTTGGGAATACCCAAAATATCCAGACAATCCTGGTTCCTACTGTTCCGATTACAGACAGGAGCATTGGAACTGCTGAAAATCCCATGCCGCGCAGTGCTCCCGGAAACAGATCCATCAGTCCGCACATAAAATAAGTCACTGTCGTATACAGGAGAATCTCCATGCCGCATTGTATTACTGCTGCATCCGATGTGTAAACCCGCAAAAGCTGCGGCCCCATCAGATAGGATCCGCCTCCCATAACAATTGAGACTGCTACCGACAAAAGGATACAGTTTCGAAGAATTTTATCCATTCGTTTCCACTTTCCAACACTGTAATTCTGACTGGTAAAGCTCATACAGGCCTGTGTGATGGAATTTACGGATGCAAACAAAAATCCAAAAATATTGTTGGCAGCAGTATATCCAGCCATTGCCACAGAACCGAATGAATTTACAGAGGATTGCAAAAGGACATTCGAAAAATTGATCACCGTACTTTGGATTCCGGCCGGAATTCCTACCTGAAAAATCTGCTTTAAATAAATCCATTTCAATCCCATCCTAGAAAATCTGAATTGATAGCTGCTGTCTGACCTGTAGAGACACCGAAGCACTAACATACAGGAAATCATCTGTGCGATTACGGTCGCAATCGCGACTCCTGCAACTCCAAGATGCAGAACGATGACTAAAAACATATTCAGCAATGCATTTGTTACGCCCGCAATCATCAAGAAAAAAAGCGGACGTTTCGTATCTCCTACTGCACGGAGAATGGCAGCTCCATAATTGTAGAGCATAAAAAACGGCATTCCGGCAAAATAAATCCGCATATACAGAGCAGATTGTTCAATTACATCTGCAGGCGTATCCATAAGTTCCAAAGCGGTCCTTGAGAAGAACAAACCGACAAAAACCATTACAATTCCGCTGGTCAAAGCGAATGTAATTGCGGTATGTACAGTCTCTGACATCTTCTTTTCCTGACCTGACGCATAGAAGCGCGCGGCCAGAACATTTGCTCCAAGTGAAACTCCGATAAACAAATTCGTAAATACGTTGATCAAAGCAGTTGTTGATCCAACTGCTGCCAATGCCTGACTTCCTGTAAATCTTCCAACCACAATGATGTCTACGGCATTGAATAAAAGTTGTAAAATTCCTGATAACATCAAAGGAATGGAAAATGAAATCAACTTATCCAAAACGGTACCGTTACACATGTCTATTTCATATCTGTTTCTTTTTACTGCTGAATCCACAGTATCCCCCCTAACCTGAATTTTATAAATTACCAACACCATTATATATCAAAAATTCCATAAAGATAAGAGGAAAGTGTTATATTTTGCACTGCATCAAACTTATCACCGATTGCTGTTCCGCGTATCTTTTCTGAAATTAAAAAGGCTTTGTACCTTCACAAAGCCCTTTCCTTTCTGTCATCCAAATCCCTTGTATCTTTTGTGTCTATTCCGTCTCCTGCAATGTCTCAGATACGGATTGAGCAGCACCTTGTGCAATCTCTTCTCCTACCTGATCCAGTCCTGTAAAGTTGATGTTTTTTGTTGTTTTTCCTTCAAAAGTTTCTGCACGGATGATTTCGTTCATATCGATTCCGGTCGCTTCTTTTACGGATTCCATGACTTTCCCCATGATGATCGGTACATTTCCTGCAAGGTCAGATACCCCATCGCTGTTTCCGCCAATTACCGTGACTTTATCAATCGCAGATAATGGTTCTGCCACACTTTTTGCAATATCCGGAAGAACTCCTACGATCATTTCCAGAATTGCTGCCTGTCCGTATTTTTTCATAGCTTCTGCCTTTTTGTCCAGAGCTTCTGCTTCTGCCAGACCTTTTTGCCGGATGGCTTCTGCTTCTGCCAGACCTTTCGCACGGATGGCCGCAGCTTCTTTCTCTGCTTCGTACTGCTGTGCCTCGGCATCTTTCTGGCGGCGGTATAATTCCGCATCTGCATTCTGCATTTCTGCATATTTGTCTGCTTCTGCTTTTTTACGGATCTCAGCATCCAGCTTTTTCTCAGCAACTTCGGCTTCTTTTGTCTGCAGTTCAATTTCTTTTTCCCGGCGGGCAATATCTGCTTCCTGTTCCCGGATTTCTACCGTTTTTCGGGAGGTTTGTTTCTGAATTTCGTATGCGGCATCCGCTTCGGCTTTTTTTGTATCTTCCCCAATTTTTAATTCAGCTTTGCGGATCTCCAGATCATTGTTACGCTGTGCAATAGCAAGTTCTGCTGCAACTTTTGCTTCACTGGCTTTGTTTGCAGCTTCTGCAGATGCAACCTCTACATCACGATCTGCATTTGCTTTTGCAACCCGTGCAGTCTTACGGATTGTCTCGCGGTTATCGATTCCAAGGTCATCGATCAGTCCGTCTTTGTCGTTGACATTCTGGACGTTGAAAGAAAGAATGCGGATTCCCAGTTCTTTCATATCCTGTTCTGCATTTTGTTTGACTTCCTGACTGAATTTTGCCTTGTCCTGACAAATGCTCTTTAAATCCATGGTTCCAATGATCTCACGGAGATTTCCCTGTAAAGATTCGGTGATCATAGATCGCACATCATCTGCCTTCCGGTTTAGAAAGTTTCGCATGGCAACGGCAGAAACCTGATTGTTGGAAACTTCCATTGCTACCTGGGCAATGGCATCAACTTTGATATTGATAAAATCTTTAGTTGGAATATAATCTTCTGTTACAACATTGATGTTGATCTGCCCGACTTCCAGCCAGTCAACACGTTCAAAAAATGGTACTTTAAACCCTGATTTTCCAAGCAGAACTCTTGGATTTTTTGACAGTCCGGTAATGATCGCCGCTTTATTCGGCGGAGCCTTTACATAGCCTGCAAATAAGAAAATAAGTAACAGTACTACAATCGGTATAATGATATATAACACTCTGACTCCTTTCCTTTGGATGACATCTAAAATACAAAATGGAAACTGTATTTTTCTCATTATAAAATGAGGACAGAACGGGTGTCAATCAAAAAAATACGGATTGAAAAAACTGGAAGTTTCCCAGGAATCTTGTTACAATTTAAGAAATAATGGAAAGGCAGGCGGGATAGGATGCTGGAGAATTCACTGGCGGAAAAACTAATCGAACAGGTTACAAAATACACCAGTTATAATGTCAATATTATGAATGAACAGGGTGTGATCATCGCGAGCCGTAATCCGGAGCGAATCGGGAAATTTCACGAAGTTGCATGGCAGATCGTGCATGGAACAACGGATATCATGGTCACTGAAAATGACAATGAATACCCGGGAGTATTAAGCGGGATCAATATGATAATCGAGATTGAGGGAAAACGGGAAGGCGTGGTAGGCGTGACGGGAAATCCAGATGAGATACGACCGATCGCACTCATTATCAAGATGGCGATAGAAACGCTGATCAAATATGAAAATCAGAAAATGCAGGCGTTTCGAAGACAGACAAGGAAGGACCGTTTCATGGAGATGTTGACGCAAAAGCAATATCGTGCGCCACAGGATATACAAAAGCTGGCAGCAGAATTGAATTACCGGGAGGATTTGATCCGAATTCCAATTCTTTGTCATCTGCAGTCCGCTTCAGATCAGGAGGCTTTCTTACATTCAATCAAGAACGGACGGGAACATCTTACGCAGGATATCAGTTTTCAGATGGAAGATCGATATATTTTGATCTTCAAAACACTAAAAGGGGAACATCTTTTTTCAGATTATAAATTTTTGCTTGCCGACTATTTGAAAAGTACGTTGAAATGGATGCGGGAAGAAGAGATTTGCTGTACATTCTACGTTGGAACCTTTCAGACCAGCTTTTCTCAGTATTATTATTCGTATCAGCATTGCAAATGGCTGGAAACTCACATTTTTGGAGAACATCAGGCGTTTTATTTTTATGATTTTATAGGAGAATATATCACCTCTTGCATTCCAAGACAGGAATTACAGCAGATTTTTAATGTGTTTGCACAGAAACTTCCGGAAGACTTTCGAAAAAATTATATTGAAATTGTGGGAAGTCTGATTCAGAATAATTTCAATATCCAAAATGCAGCGCGGCAGTGCTTTATGCATAAGAATACGTTTACCTACCGTTATAATAAAATAAGAGAGGTTCTGCGTCTGGACCATCAGCGTTCAATGGACGATACATGGATGCTGATCTGTTTGTATTTATACTTAAAATTATAGAACACATGTTTTGTGCGTGAAACACAAAATATGGAGAAAGTTTTGGTTGAAGTATTCTGAATTTTTGAAAAATATTCTGCTACAATGAATACAATTAAATAAAAGCAAAAAAAAACAAAGGGGGCTTTAATATGACAGGATTTCCACTTATCATCGCTTTTATTGTTGCAATTGTATTCATGATTGTAGCTATTTCCAAATTTAAGATTCATCCGTTCTTATCGATTATGGGTGTTTCTTTGATTCTGGGATTGGTGGCAGGAATTCCGCTGGTCGACCAGACCGCATCGGACGGAACTGTTACCAGTGGTCTGGCAACAGTGATTGGAGCCGGATTTTCCGGTACATTCACCAGTATTGGCATCGTTATTATTCTTGGAGCATTAATCGGAAGCATTCTGGAAGAGACCGGAGCTGCATTGAAACTTGCAGACATGGTCATCCATCTGGTTGGAAAAAACCATCCAGAGTTGGCTATGGAACTGATGGGATGGGTTGTTTCCATTCCGGTATTCTGTGATTCTGGATTTGTTATTTTGAATCCAATCCGAAAAGCATTGGTAAATCGTACCGGTGTGTCATCCGTTGCAATGTCCATCGCACTCTCCTGCGGTTTGTATATCTCGCATGTATTCATTCCGCCGACACCGGGGCCGATTGCTGCGGCATCGACACTGGGGATTGGAGATAATTTACTGATGGTTATGGGAATTGGAGCATTATGTTCTGTATTTCCTCTGATTGCTGGATATTTTTATGCAAAATACATCGGGAAAAAGGTAACAGCTGATGATGAAGCAAACTGTAATGATGTAAAGAAATCTTACGAAGAGCTGGTTGCTGAATACGGAAAACTTCCAAATGGATTTATTGCACTTGCACCGATTCTCATACCGATTCTTTTGATGGGAGCAAGCTCTATTGCATCAATGGCAGGCTGGTCAGGAACTGCAAATGACATTTTGAAGTTTTTGGGAACGCCGATTATTGCCCTTGCAGTTGGCACCATTTTCGGTGTGATTCAGCTTGTGGGTGCAAGGAGAATCGATAAATTTTATGATTTGACGAATGAAACATTAAAAACCGTTGGACCAATCTTGTTTGTAACAGCTGCAGGCGGTGTGTTGGGAAAAGTGATCGCTTCTACAAGTATGATTGATTATATTACACAAAATGCAGAATTGCTGGAGACAATAGGTATTTTCTTCCCGTTTATCCTTGCAGCGATTTTGAAGAGTGCACAGGGATCTTCAACAGTTGCACTTACGACAACAGCAGGAATCGTAGCTCCTATCCTGCCGGTTCTGGGACTGGATTCCCCGATACGGGCAACGCTTGCGGTAATGGCAATCGGGGCTGGAGCTATGACAGTATCTCATGCAAATGATTCCTATTTCTGGGTAGTTACCAATTTCGGCGCGATGACTCCGGAAAAAGGATACAAAACACAGACAATGGCAACGCTCGTGCTTGGTCTTTCCGGTATGCTTGAGATCTTTATACTGTCACTCTTCCTTCATTAGGGAAAAATACAAGATGAAAAAGGGAGGCTTCTCACTATGAAATTTTTATTTGCATCAGATTCTTTTAAAGGAACGTTATCTTCTGCGCGTATTGCAGAACTGCTTACGACAGCAGCAAAAGAATCCTTTCCGGATTGCACCTGTACCAGTATTGAGACTGCAGACGGAGGCGAAGGTACAACGGATGCTGTATTGTCTGCAGTTCAGGGGCAGCGGATTCCACTTGTGGTGTGCGGGCCTCTCTGGAAAAAAACAGACTGCTTTTACGGAAAACTGGATGAAGAACGTGCAGTCATGGAAATGGCGGCAGCATCCGGTCTTCCACTGTTGACAGAACCGGAACGAGATCCTGAAAAAACAACTACCTATGGAACCGGAGAAATGATCCTGGATGCATTGGATCGTGGTTTTCGGGATATTTCGATCGCAATCGGAGGATCGGCGACGAATGACGGAGGAATGGGATGTATGTGCGCCTTGGGAGTTCGTTTTCTGGATGAAAATGGCGAGATCTTGCAGGGATGCGGGGAAAATCTGGGTAAAATTTCTGAAATTGATGTTTCCGGTCTGGATTCAAGAGTTGCAAAGACAAAATTCACAGTCATGTGTGATGTCAATAATCCGCTCTGTGGGGAAAATGGAGCAACCTATACATTCGGTCCACAAAAGGGAGGAACCCCGGAGAGTTTAGCAAGGCTTGAGGAGGGAATGCTCCATTACCGGGATGTTCTTTTGAGAGAGTTTGGGGTGGATGTCAATGAAATTCCGGGAGCAGGTGCAGCCGGCGGTTTGGGGGCCGCACTGGTGGTCTTTTTAAATGCGGTGCTGAAATCAGGGATTGAAACGGTTCTGGATCTGGTTGATTTTGACAGCAGGCTTCAGGGTGTATCTCTTGTGGTTACAGGAGAAGGGCGCACAGACTGGCAGTCTGCGTTTGGAAAGGTACTGCATGGTGTCGGGATGCACAGCAAAAAGTACGGCATTCCGGCAGTGGCCATTGTTGGCTCCATGGGACAGGGTGCAGAAAGAATCTACGATTCAGGAATCGATTCGATTCTGACTACAGTCAATGCCCCAATGGAACTGCATGCGGCACTGGAACAGGCCGAAGAATTATATCTCAATGCGGCGAGACGTCTGTTTCGAATGCTGAAAGCCGGAAATGAGATGAAACAAACAGATTAAAATTCCTGCAAATGACAGGAGTTTTCCGGCAGCCGCGCCTGGTGCATGGTAGGAAATTTCGATTTTGTGTTTTCCCTGTTTCAGCGGAAAGCCCAGGAATGCAGTATTTACTTTTTCATAAGATACGTTCTTGCCATCCACCAGGACTTCAAAATGAGAGTCATAAGGAATGGTTGTGATAAAATAACTTTTTTGATCAACCTGGATCGTTCCCTTGAGCTGATTGCCTTTGGAAGCATTTTTATCCGCGTGAAATTCAGACTGATATAGTGTTTCGTTTGAAGCCGGGTCCTGCCAGGTTCCCAGAGAAAGCTGCAGATTGGAAAGCTGGTAGCTTCCTTTTCCAAGGGTGAGGGAGATCTGCTGCTGCCCTTTTTCCAATGGAACCGCATACGTAAATGTTGTGTTGTGGTTATAGTAAATGTGCGATCTGGCACTTAATTTATTCCGTTCTTTTTCCAGTGTGATGGATACGTCAGAAGATGGCTTCTTGTTTTTTACATGAAATTGCAGGAATAAAACATGCTCCTGCTCATTTTGTCCGTTCTCATTCCAGTTCGGAAATAAGTCTGCAAGATTTAAATGAAGAATCTCAGTCTGTTTTAATACTGCCGTTATGGTTTCGTCTGTTTGTGTCAGAGTGTTTCCGGTCTTTTGGAGAGCCGGAAGCGTCATTGTTCCGGATGTGATCTTCAGACTGTCAGAATCCGGAGTCTCTTTTTGTCCGCCTTTTTCTACTACAGCATAATCTAAAAGTGTAGTCTGATTGTACGGAAACGGTAATGTATCATAGGTCTGTTTATTTAGCAGCCGGTTCGTTGCATAGGCAATTGGTGATACATTGTCATTTTTCAGAACTTTCGTATTTCCGATTGTACAGTCCCATTGATAGCCGGGAACATCCTCCTGGGTGATCAGATATTTGATGCCCATAAACCGTTGATAGACAGGATTTCTGGAAACAGACTGCATTAGAAAATTCCGATAGGGCTCTTCCAGTTCAAACGTCTTTGTCCGAAATTCCTGATAATCTGCATTATATACAGAAGAATACACAGAGCTGCTGTACTGTCCGGTGCTCCAGATGCGATTGAGATCGGCAAACTCTTCTTTTGGGGTACCGATTTGTTCCATGCGGTAAAACTCTTGTTTTCGCGTGATAAATTCGGTTGCTTTTTTCGTTTCATAATCCGCTATTTTCTGATAAAAACCGGAATCCAGCATCGTGTCTGCCTGTGTCTGGAAAGACTGATCGTAGATTCCAAGGAACAGGATTGGCGGGATCAAAAGGCACAAAACACTTCCGGTGCGAAGGGATTTTCTGTTTGTCTGAATCCCGAAACGAGTCAATTCATAAAAGAGCAGGTAGCATCCCGCCATGATGACGACGTCCAGAGCAAGTAAGAATCGGCTGAAGGACGGCATGGATTCTGTGTTTCCGGTAAATATCAGTATGATCGTCAGAATATAAGGCAGAAGTCCGCGCCAGAGCGGGCGAGCTTCTTCCTGTTGTTTTTGCATATAGCAGGCGATCAGATAGCATAAAACCGGAAGAAACGGAATCAGAACCTTGTCCCGGATGTACAGTCCGCCATTGAGCAGATAAGAAAAGAACGGAATCGTCAGAATCAGGATCGTGCTCCAGATCAGGATCCGTTCTCCTCTTCTCTTCCAGGCAAGTCCGGCGATCAAAACGGTCAGGATCAGTGTGGTCAGTCCGATTGCATAAGGATGATAAAGGATCGAGGATAATTTTACTGTAGGAATAAAAAGGGAAAGATCTGTCGGTGTTGTTTCCCCTTCTCTTCCGCCGTGCAAAGCCATTGCGGTTGGGACTAAAAAGAAGGCGCTTAAAAGAATCGCGGTCAGGATCGGACCTAAAAACCGGATTCCGTCTCTGAGAAAATCAAGAAACCGGATTTTCTTTCCAAGCGAATCCTGCAGCATAAAGTATCGGTGCAGTCCGTATAAAATCAGGACCAGAATTCCGCCGATACTGAAGTAGAAGCTGGTCATGATCATCAAAAATACACCGGATAAATAGAGAAGCGGTTTTCCTTTTTCCAGGAAAGAATCCACACCCCAAAGAGCCATACACAGAAACGGCATATAATTGACAAACATAATCTGGTTGTAGGACTGAAAAATCATAGGTGCTGACAGCAAAAACAACAGTGCAGTCAGAAAGCTGACAGTCTGGGAGAACCCTCTTTTTATGAGCCAGAAGTAAAGCAATACAACTGCTGATGCAAGGCAGGTGAAGGATGCTGCAATCAGATAATCGCTCATTTTCACAAAAGGAAGCAGATAGGACAACAAAAAAACAGGACTGTACAGTCCATAGTAGGCAAAGTTATAAATGTTCTGTCCTCCTCCGATGCCCGCTGCAAATTCCGGGAAGAAGTCTCCGGTGTCATAAAACTGCTGTCGGAAATAATCCGGAAATACGCTGTGCTGGCTGATCCAGTCTACTTTTGAGCCGAATACACCATATCTCCCGCAAAATAACCAGCAGAAAAACAAAGTGAAAAGAATCAAAAGAAAAGGCATCCGCCATTGTTTGCATTTAGTGTTCGTATTCATAGTGTGTCCTCGTTTCCTCTTCGCTGGAATCTTTTAAAATAAAAATCGGCCGGTGTTTTGTCTCCAGATATGTCTTAGACAGGTACTGTCCTACAATTCCGGTACATAAAAGCTGCACGCCACTTACCATAAAGATGATGCAGGCAAGAGAAGGCCATCCGGATACAGGGTCTCCCCAGATCAAGGTCCGTACGATGATCACGATGATCATGACAAAAGAAACCAGACAGAACAAAAGTCCCAGTACAGATGCCAGTGACAATGGCGCCACAGAAAATCCGGTGATTCCTTCCATGGAATATACAAACAGTTTTCTTAAAGACCACTTTGTCTCTCCGGCCCGGTCAGAACGTCTGGTTGCCACGCTGTCATACTCCTCTTCTAACAGAATTTTTACATCTTCGGCAGCAGTGACGGCGGATCCTGCAGATCTACATCCATGACTGCAACATAATCTCCGCCGGCATTGGAAAGACCGGCATAAATGGCTGCTTCTTTTCCAAAATTACGGGAAAAAGAAAAGTATTTGCAGCGAGGATCTTTTTGGTGCAGCGCTTTCATTTCCAGCAGTGTATGATCAGTGGATCCATCGTCGATAACTAACAGTTCAAAGTCAATATTCTCCATTTGCTTCATAACGGGCTGCATTGCCTGATAATATACAGGCAGAGCCTCCTCTTCATTAAAGCATGGGATAATTACAGTAATTGTTTCAGTTTTCATATTCTGTCTACCTCCTGGAAACGATGATACTGGTATTTTCTTAAAAAAATCCAAAAGCAAATCTTAAAAATGCTTAAGAAAAATAGTATTTTTTTAAATTCGCTATAATATACACAGATCAAACAGCTTAAAATAGAAAAGAAAGGGATAAAAATATCCGGCAGGAGACAGCAAGCAGAAAGGCCAATCAGGATCTGAGCACTGCACTCCCCCATGATCTGCGTACACCGCTGACGATTTTGAATGGATATCTAGACCGGTGCCTGCAGAAAACATCCGATATCAGAAATGAGCATATGCTGAGAGTTCCTATTACCAGTGCAGTCATGACTGTGAAAGAGGACATTTAATATTTTAGAGGTGGGAAAATCGTATTTTTTGAGAAAAAAACACAATAAAAATCTGATTATCCGCTAAAACACAGTATCTATCAGCATTTTCAAGGAAACAAACACATCAATTTACTACTTATTTACTACTAACGAATGAGCCTTGATACGCAAGTTTTCCTAGATATGCAAAGATATGGTACAACACATCAGTATTGAAACAAGAAAAAATTGAATAACTTATAGACTATGGAACGCCTAACATGACGTTCCTTTTCTATTTCCAGCCGTTCTTATTGGACGGCTATTTTATTACCCAAAATGAAAGGAGCATTAGATTTATGAAAAAGATGTTAAAACGATTGTGTACTGGCTTCTTAGCTCTTGCAACTGTCGTTACTACTTTACCGACGACACCCGTTCATGCAGAAAGCAAGCAATACTGGACGGAGTCAAAAGAGCGTGTCGGTATCGTTGAAAAAGTAATGAATGACGGTTCGATTGGTTCTACTTTTAACGAGGGACATTTGACCGTCGAGGGCGAGGACGCTTACTGTATCGACATTAACACAGATTTTAGGAATGGCTACAAGACCAGAATTGACGCAAGCACCCGTATGAGTGCCGACCAGATAAGCGACGTTGCCTTATCTATCGAATATGTGAAACAGTACACAGACAGCCACAGCGGAATAAGCAACAATCACGCCTACCTTTTAAGACAGCTTGTTGTCTGGCAGAGATTGAGCGTACATCTTGGCTGGCAATGCGACAACGTGAGAGCTTCTTATGATGAAATTCCAAAGGCAACGCAGGACGAAGTTTTCTCTGGTGCAAGAGCCTTTGTCAAAGAAAATAAAGGACGTTATGAATGTGGCGGTTATATCTACTCTGGCGAGGGGCAGGAATTGGGGCAATTCTGGGCGAAGTTAAATATCGGAAATGCGAAACTTAAAAAGGCTACCAGTAATACCAGCATTACAGACGGTAACGGGAATTACTCTATCGCTGGTGCAACATACGGTGTCTTTTCTGATAAGAACTGCACGAAACAGCTTGCCACTCTTACGACTGATGAAAACGGAAATACAGATGTTGTAGAGGTAAAAGCAGGCACAGTCTATATCAAGGAATTATCCGCACCAGCAGGATATAAAGTAGATAAAACTATATATTCCTTAAAAGTTGAAGCTGGAAAAACAGCGACTTTGAAAGTATCTGATACACCAAAAGTAACGGACACGTTGATTGAGCTTTTCAAGATTGATATGGAAACACAGAAAGACAATCCGCAGGGGAACGCTTCTCTAGCAGGTGCGGAATTTACATGGAAGTATTATGCAGGCTTCTATAATAAAGACAATCTCCCTGCCGAAGCTACTCGTACATGGGTTACAAAGACAATCGCTGAAACAGACAGCGACGGGTCAACCCACTACATCACAAAATTTGCGGACGCATACAAAGTATCTGGCGATAGCTTCTATATGCAGGACGGTAAAGCGGTTCTTCCACTTGGAACGCTAACCGTTGAAGAAACAAAAGCTCCAAACGGATACTTGTTAGACGGTGCATATATGCAGGCTGGCGATAAGTCCGAACAGATAAAAGACTTATACCTTACACAGATTACCGAGGACGGCGACCTTGCCGTATTATCTGGAAGTAACCAGTTTTCCGTATCAGATAAGGTTATCCGTGGCGGTGTGAAAATTCAGAAACGAGATTTAGAAACGGGCGATACCAAACCACAAGGAAGTGCAACTTTAAAAGATACTGCCTTTGACATCATTTCCTTAAATGATAATGCAGTATTGGTTGAGGGCAAGCTCTATAAGAAAAATGAAGTGGTAAAGACAATTCGTACCGATATTGAGGGTATCGCTTCTACTTCTGCTGACCTTTTACCTTATGGAAACTTCCGTATCGTTGAGAGCGAAGCACCAGACGGATATTTGACAGACGGTGCAAAACCGATTGATTTTACAATCACAGAAAATGGAAAAATCGTGGACTTAACCGACGAAGCCCATTCTATCTATAATCAGATTAAGCGTGGAGATATTGAGGGTGTAAAAATCGGTGCAGGCACACACAAGCGTCTTGCTGATGTTCCTTTTAGGATCACAAGCAAGACAACGGGCGAAAATCATATAGTTGTAACTGATGATAACGGGCAGTTTTCCACTTCTTCTGAATGGGCTTCGCATAAGCACAATACCAACGCAGGCAAGACCAGCGAGGACGGTGTGTGGTTTGGAACTTCTGAACCAGACGACAGCAAGGGTGCATTACCTTATGATACCTACATCATTGAAGAAATGCGTTGCGACAGTAACAAAGGCTTTGAACTTATCCCACCTTTTGAAATCGTGGTATCAAGAAATAACCTTGTGATTGATTTAGGAACGTTGACTGATGAATACGAAAAAGAAATCTCTATCCATACCACAGCGACCAGCAAGGACGGCGAAAAAACTATCCTTGCAGGAAAAGAGGTAACAATCGTTGATACTGTCAAATTAAACGGGCTTACAAAAGGCACAAAGTATCAGTTGAAAGGTTGGCAGATGTTAAAGGAAGAAAACGCCGAGCTTATCATTGACGGGAAACGTGTAGAAAACGATTATACCTTTGTCGCTGATGATGAAGAAATGAAAGTGGAAATTTCCTATATATTCAATGCGTCTGCTTTAGGTGGCAAGAACCTTGTTACCTTTGAAGAATTGTATGATTTCAGCAATCCAGACGAACCCGTGAAAGTTGCGGAGCATAAAGACATTGAGGACGACGGGCAGACCGTACTTATCACAGAGCGTATCATCAAAATTCATACGACTGCTACCGATAAGGACGGCAACAAAGAGCTTGAAGCTGGAAAAGAGGTAACAATCATTGATACCGTAACCTTAGAGGGCTTAGAAGTCGGTACACAGTACAAACTGGTGGGCTGGCAGATGTTGAAAAAAGAAAATGCCGAGCTTCTTATCAATGGGAAACGTGTGGAAAGTGATTACACTTTTACTGCTGACAGCGAAACTATGAAAGTGGAAGTTGCCTTTACCCTTGACGCTACTTCCCTTGACGGCAAACAGCTTGTAACTTTTGAAGAATTGTACGATTTAAGCAATCCAGACGATCCGAAGAAAGTTACCGAGCATAAGGATATTGAGGATAAGGGACAGACGATTACCTTTAAGGAAAAGCCAAAAGAACCAGAGAAACCCGAAACACCACCGACACCAGAAAAGCCAAACAGACCGAGCGACAGTCCCAAAACGGGCGATAACACAAACCTTTACGGACTGCTTGCACTTCTTTTGACCTCTGGTGCTGGACTGGCAGGTATCTTCTTCTACAAACGCCGTAAAATGAAAAAATCATAAGGCGGTAACGGTATGAGAAAAGAAAAATCACGCTCTCCGCCGAAGTTGTCAAACGGCAGACTTCCGCTTATTCTGGCTTGTCTGCCAACAACCTGCAAGAACACGGATAGTCAAGGGTGCGTAAGCATTGATTTTACCCTTTACTATCTGTGGGATTGCTGGTACTTCCCAAACCGCCAGAATAAGAAATCACAATCAATTTATCAAAAATAGAAAGAAACGAGGTAAAACAATATGGAAATGAAATATGTCGTGCCAGATATGGTACAGTCTTTTGGAACTCTTGAATTTGCAGGCGAAAGTGAGCCAGTCTTTGAAAGAGATAAAAATAACCGCAGGGTCTTAGCAAGACGAAGCTATAACCTTTATTCTGACGTACAGAAAGGCGAAAATGTTGTGGTAGAAATTCCCGTGCAGGCTGGCGAAAAAAAGTTCAAGTATGAACAGAAAGTAAAACTTGTCAATCCGAAGTTATACGGCAGAGGTTATGCAATCGGGGATATGGGACATACCGATTATGTGTTAGTTGCTGATGATATTGTAGCAGTTGAAGAAAAGTAAAGGAGTGAAGAATTTATGAGATTATCAAACGGGTTTGTTATTGACAAAGAGAAAACATTTGGAGAATTAAAATTTACAGCGGTGCGTGATGTGTTCTTACAGAATGAGGACGGGACACCGAGTACCCAGCTTAAAAAGCGTATCTATGATTTGAAGTGCAGTTTGCATGGTGGAATTATCCCCGTGTCTGTACCGCCAGAAGTACCGTTAAGAGAATTTCCGTACAATGCAGTTGTGGAGCTTGTCAATCCAGTAGCCGATACGGTATCAAGAAAGACCTATACGGGTGCAGATGTGGACTGGTATGTAAAGGCAGAGGATATTGTATTGAAGAATAAAGGCAATCAAAACGTAGGCAGTCCACAGAACCATACACCGCAGGGACAGCCGAAAAAATAGGCTTGCTGAATAGATTTTCGTTGTAGCGGATATATAAAACTGTTATAATATGGGTATGAAAAATTTAATTATAAGGAGTGCTGTTTATGATAAGAGCTATTATATTTGCTGTATTCGTTGTCCCTATTATATCTCTCGTATTAGATAAGACACAAAAAGCAACTAAAAAAGAAAAATTCACAAATACTGTTTTTGTATCACACGCCTATCAAACAGTATGTCATATTTGTTCATTGATAATGGTAGGAATTGCAATAGCTTTAGGATTGTTCATGGGATTTGATAATACGGTGGGACACTCTGTTGTTTTTGCTATTTTTGTTCTATTGATTGAATTTTGTGCGTGGGCATTAAAAAGACATAAGGTAGTAATTGACGGAAATAATTTGCGTATTACTCCTGCTGTTGGAAGAACAAGAGAAATTTCATTTAATGATATTTCCCGTTGCACAGAAAAAGAGCAAATAGGATTGAAAATATTTGTAGGAAACAAAAAAATTTGTACAGTTTCTTGCGACTGTGTTGGATATAAAGAATTTCTTGAAATGTTAAAAGAGAAAAATTTACTCTAATACGTTTCGCCCAAATAAACAGTTATATTATTTTAGCAGTTAGTCTTAGGATTGACTGCTTTTTTCATACCCAGAAAGGAGTGATTGATTTATGCAAAAGATTTTTAACAAAGGACACCGTATCAGAGCCAGCGACAAGCACCTTGTCTACCACTTTTCCATAGGAACGCTTCTGTTTGTATTCGTGGCGGTTCTCCTGCTACTGAATATCAAACAGCTCATGCGTACTGATTGGGAACATTTCAGCTTGTTAGAGAACGGCTTGACGCTTTCCCCTTACAACTTCATAACTATACTGATAGCGACTGGTGTTTGTGCATTGGTCGTTTTTCTGTATTACCACTTCTGTTACGATAGTTTCAAGAAGCTCCTGCACCGTCAAAAGCTGGCAAGAATGGTACTGGAAAATAAGTGGTATGAAGCCGATACCGTACAAGACAGCGGTTTTTTTACTGACCTGCAAAGCAGATCAAGGGAAAAAATCGTCTGGTTTCCAAAGATTTATTATCAAATGGAAAAGGGACTGCTTCATATCCGCTGTGAAATTACGCTGGGAAAATATCAAGACCAGCTTTTACGGTTAGAGGATAAATTGGAAAGTGGCTTATATTGTGAGCTGACCGACAAGACCCTGCATGACGGCTATATTGAATATACCCTGCTTTATGATATGATAGCGAACCGCATTACCATTGATGAAGTACGGGCAGAAAACGGCTGTCTGAAACTGATGAAAAATCTTGTCTGGGAATATGACGCACTCCCTCACGCTCTGATTGCTGGTGGAACGGGTGGCGGTAAAACTTATTTTCTGCTGACGCTTATTGAAGCCTTACTGCATACCAACGCTGTCCTTTACATCTTAGACCCGAAGAACGCTGACCTTGCAGACTTAGGGACAGTTATGGGAAATGTGTATCACACCAAAGAAGAAATGATTGATTGTGTCAATGCCTTTTATGAGGGAATGGTACAGCGAAGTGAGGAAATGAAGCAACACCCGAACTATAAGACGGGCGAAAACTACGCCTATCTGGGACTGCCACCCTGCTTTCTTATCTTTGATGAATATGTGGCATTTTTTGAAATGCTGGGGACAAAGGAAAGCGTGGGCTTGCTTAGCCAGTTAAAGAAAATCGTTATGTTAGGACGACAAGCAGGTTATTTCCTTATCGTTGCCTGCCAGCGTCCAGACGCAAAGTATTTCTCTGACGGTATCAGAGATAACTTCAATTTCCGTGTGGGACTTGGGCGTATCAGCGAATTAGGTTACGGTATGCTGTTCGGTTCAGATGTGAAAAAGCAGTTTTTCCAGAAGCGTATCAAGGGGCGTGGCTATTGTGATATGGGAACAAGCGTGATAAGCGAATTTTACACGCCTTTAGTCCCCAAAGGACATGATTTTTTACAAACAATCGGCAGGCTTGCACAAGAAAGACAAGTCATGCCAGAACAACAAGGAAAGGAAGATGTGATTGAATAAGGACACATTAAATGTTTATCACGCACCCACAGAGAAAAACTACCTCTGTTTGTGCTTGAATACAGATATTTTTACAACGGATTGCAGGAAATATATGTTAGATTGTTTTTTAGATTATTCTGTCAATCCAAATCTGCGATTTCATTCAAGGATAGATAAAATCATTGATGATGTTATTCGTGAAAAAATCAACATTCCTCATAAGTTTAGAATGAGGTTGGAAAGTAGACATTGCGTTGAAAGCAGGATAATCTATTTTCGATTTCGAGTTTTAGATAAGGCTTGTCTGCAATGTAATGTATTTCTTAAAGGGCTGTCTGAAGAAATGAAAGAAGCACTTTCAGATGAAAGAATAGATTTTGCGGTTATCTATGAGGGCATACAAGGTTCACAGCAGGACACAGACACGGACGACAAGGACGGGTTTTGCGGTTCTCAACCGCAAGTTCCGTTCTTGGCGGACGGGGCTTGTCCCGTCCGCTGATAAAACCCCTCGGTATCTAACAGAGGGGTACGTTTACAAATAGACAATAGACAAAAAACATAGGAAACATAAGGCTTCTGGCATGATTTTCTAACAAAAATCGGCTGTGAAGTCGCCTTAAAAAACTTCACACTTTATAGATTGGGGGTATGGTTCTGAATGAAGAACAATGGATAAAAGAATTACGGGAGAAGCGGATTGCTTACGGTATCTCACAAGGCAGACTGGCGGTGGCTTCTGGTATCACAAGGGAATATCTCAACAAGATAGAAAGTGGAAAAATGAAGCCGTCAAAGGAACTTCTGGAAACTCTGTATAAAGAACTGGCAAGGTTCAATCCAGAAGCACCGCTTACCATGCTGTTTGATTATGTGAAAATTCGTTTTCCCACGCTGGATATACAGCACATCATCAAAGATATATTAAAACTGAATATCAATTATATGCTCCATGAAGATTACGGACATTACAGCTATACGGAGCATTATTCTTTAGGGGACATCTTTATCTATACGTCGGCTGACGAGGAAAAAGGTGTCCTTTTAGAGTTAAAGGGGCGTGGTTGCAGGCAGTTTGAAAGTTACCTGCTGGCACAGCAAAGAAGCTGGTATGACTTCCTCATGGACGCATTGGTAGACGGTGGCGTGATGAAGCGTATCGACCTTGCTATCAACGACCATACGGGCATTTTGGATATTCCAGAGCTTGCGGAAAAATGCAGGAAACGGGAATATATCGGAAAGTCCAGAAGTTATAAGTTTTACCAGTCGGGCGAGCTTATCAAGCACAGAGAGGACGACAGAGAATATATGGGACGCACCCTTTATCTTGGTTCGCTGAAATCAGATGTGTATTTCTGTATCTATGAAAAGGACTATGAGCAGTACGTCAAGCTGGGGACACCGCTGGAAGAAGCTGATATTATCAACCGTTTTGAGATACGGCTTCGCAATGAACGTGCCTATTATGCAGTACGGGATTTGCTGACCTATTATGACGCAGAGCAGACCGCCTTTTCTATCATCAACCAGTATGTGCGGTTTGTTGATGAAGAACCAGACAAGCGGAAAAATGACTGGAAACTCAATGACCGCTGGGCTTGGTTTATCGGCGATAACAGACAGAGCTTGAAGCTGACGACAAAGCCAGAGCCTTACACCTTAGACCGTACATTGCGTTGGGTACAAAGGCAGGTAGCACCGACCTTGAAAATGCTGAAAAGAATTGATAAGGGAAACGGTACAGACTACATGGAAACAATCGAACAGCAGGCAAAGCTCACAGAAAAACATGAAATGATAATCAAACAGCAGACGACCCCTGCAAAAGATTTGGTGGAAAGTTAGGAGTGATAAAAAATGTGGATATTATTAAAAGACTTCCTGCTGGTATCTCTGGGAATGGGTATCGGCATAGTCTTGATGTGTATTTTGACTGTCGGCAAAGAAGCTGACTGTGAAATGAAACAATTAGAAGAAAGAGAGGACAAATAACATGAATTTCGGAAACAATTTGTATCAATGGTTTTTATCAAACGCACAGAGCTTGGTGCTTATGGCGATTGTGGTTATCGGTATCTACTTAGGGTTCAAGCGTGAGTTTTCCAAACTTATCGGCTTCTTGGTAGTTGCCTTGATTGCTGTCGGTTTGGTATTTAACGCCGGCGGTGTGAAAGATGTACTGTTAGAGCTATTCAACAAGATTATCGGTGCATAAATTTTTATTGTGATGTTGTTAATGGGGTGATATAATATGGATATAAAAATACAACTTTAGGAAGTGATATTTTATGTTAGGATTTAGTATAATGATGTGGTTTGTTTCTGCTATCCTTATATTCGTGAGTATTTCTTTATTAAAGGGAAATTACTCTTTTGTTCATGGTAAAGTATTTGATACTACTGATAACAAAAAAGGATATGCAAAAGAATTAGGAAAACCTGTTTTATTCGTAGGGATTGGTATTTTAGTATCTGGGGTAATTGCGATTATAGTAAAAAATCATTCTATTCCTACCGCAGTTTTTTTCTTGGCAATTATAGCTGGTATTGCTGGACTATGGCTACACAAAATACAAAAAAACTTCCGAAAATTTTAGTTTACAAATTTATATTTATATGCAAAGCAGTTGGTCTTAGGATTGACTGCTTTTTTCTTACCTAAAATTTCAGATTGGAGTGATTACATGAACGATATTTTTAAGGATATGCAGGCAAAAGTCGGCTGTGAATACATTTCCGACCTGCCCTCTTACAAGCGTAAGGTGTGGCAGGAAATGAAACGGTTGAACCCTGCCGATTATGAAGAAAAACAGTTAGAAGATTTTTCAAAGTATGTGTTTGGTATGTCGTACCAGAGCTTAAAAGATGTGATGAAACAACAGAAAGGACGTGAGGAACAATGCAGGAAACAAGGGTGCTGGTGGAAACGAGAGGAACAACTGGCAAAGAAACAACATCATACTGGTTCGACCTGCCGATAGATGTTGCAGAGTTTGAAGAAAAGTTAGGTGTCGGTGCAGAAAGTCAAGATTACCGCATTATCGAAAAGGTACTGCCCTTTGCTGATGAAGTCCACGAACATACAAGCGTGTACCAGCTCAACGAACTAGATTTTATGTACCGCCAGCTTTCAAGCGATATGCAGGAAGAATATACAGCACTTCTTACCGTGTATGAAAACTTAGAAGCACTTTATATTTGCAGAAACGTGATTACGGTTTATCCCGACTGCAAAAGCATGATAGATGTTGCAAGGCAAAAGCTGATGAATGACCCGACATTCAAGCATTTATCCGAGGACTGTCAAGAATATTACTTTGACTTTGAAGCCTATGCTTCTCACTTGCAGGAACACGGGAAATTTTTAGTAACAGAACACGGTATCTTTGAACTGCCAGAGTAGGAAATGAGGTGGTGCTTATGATTGATGATATGGCGGTTTATATTGCTAATCTTGGCAAATACAATGAGGGCTATTTAGTCGGTGCTTGGTTCACTTTTCCTATTGACGAGGAAGATGTGAAAGAAAAAATCGGCTTGAATGAACAGTATGAGGAATACGCAATCCATGATACCGACAACTTCCCCATTGCGATTGGCGAGTATGTTTCCATTGAAGAACTCAATGAGATGTATGAAATCATAGAGGAACTTCCTGACTATATCGTAGAGTGTCTGGACGAATTTATCAGCCACTACGGGACGCTGGAAGAAGTTGTGGAACACAAGGACGATATTTATTATTATCCCGACTGTGAAACCATGACAGACGTTGCCTACTACTACATAGACGAATTGCAGGCACTTGGGGACATTCCACCCAGCTTACAGAACTACATTGACTATGAAGCCTACGGGCGAGATTTGGATATGGGTGGTTGCTTTATTGAAACAAGCCGAGGTATGTGCGAGATACCATATTAACGCTGGAAGATCAGCGACAAGCATGGTTGCTACTGACAGCGTATTTCTCTTTAAGGGACAGTCTGAAACATGGCTGTCCTTTCCATTTAGAAACTTACGAAAGGAGCTGAAAGAACTTGAAAAAGATTAAATCTTATACGGGTATCTGGAACGTGGAAAAAGTCTTGTATGCAATCAATGACTTTAACTTACCCTTTCCCGTTACCTTTACACAGATTACATGGTTTGTGATTACGGAATTTATCATCATTCTGTTTGGGGATATTCCCCCACTTTCCATGATTGAGGGAGCATTTCTCAAATACTTTGGTATTCCCGTTGCTCTCACTTGGTTCATGTCGCAGAAAACCTTTGACGGAAAGAAGCCGTACAGCTTTTTGAAATCACAGATAACCTATGCCCTGCGACCTAAAATCACTTATGCAGGAAAAGCCGTAAAACTGCATAAGCAGACCTTGAATGAAACAATCACGGCAGTAAGGAGTGTGAACTATGTTCCCGATAAAATATATTGACAATAACCTTGTCTGGAACAAGGACAATGAGGTATTCGCCTACTATGAGCTGATACCGTACAACTATTCTTTCTTATCCGCAGAGCAGAAATTTATCGTGCATGACAGTTTCAGACAGCTCATTGCACAGTCCCGTGAGGGTAAAATTCATGCGTTGCAGATTGCCACAGAAAGCTCCATACGAAGTATGCAGGAGCAGTCAAAGAAACTGGTAACGGGAAAATTAAAGGAAGTTGCCTACCAGAAGATAGACGAACAGACCGAAGCGTTAGTATCTATGATTGGGGACAATCAAGTGGACTACCGCTTTTTTCTTGGCTTTAAGCTCATGGTTACAGAAGAACAGCTTAATCTGAAGAACATCAAAAAATCGGCGTGGCTGACATTCAAGGAATTTCTCCATGAAGTAAACTACACGCTGATGAATGACTTTGTTTCCATGCCGAATGATGAAATCAACCGTTACATGAAAATGGAAAAGTTACTGGAAAATAAAATCTCCCGTCGTTTTAAGGTGCGTCGCTTGGAAATCAACGATTTTGGGTATCTCATGGAACATCTTTACGGCAGGGACGGTATCGCCTATGAAGATTATGAGTACCAGCTACCAAAGAAGAAATTGCAGAAAGAAACGCTGATAAAATACTACGACCTTATCCGTCCGACAAGGTGTGTGATTGAGGAAAGCCAGCGGTATTTACGATTGGAACATGAGGACAAGGAAAGCTATGTGTCCTACTTTACCGTCAATGCGATTGTTGGCGAGCTTGATTTTCCGTCAAGTGAAATCTTTTATTTCCAGCAACAGCAATTCACATTCCCCGTTGATACTTCTATGAATGTAGAAATCGTGGAGAACAGAAAGGCTCTTACCACAGTAAGAAATAAGAAAAAGGAATTGAAAGACCTTGACAATCACGCTTATCAAGCAGGAAGTGAAACCAGCTCAAATGTGGTGGACGCATTAGACAGCGTGGACGAGCTGGAAACCGATTTAGACCAGAGCAAAGAAAGTATGTATAAGTTAAGCTACGTGATACGGGTGTCTGCACCCGATCTTGACGAGCTGAAACGCCGTTGTGATGAAGTCAAGGACTTTTACGATGACCTCAATGTAAAGCTGGTGCGCCCTGCTGGGGATATGCTGGGGCTTCATTCTGAATTTCTTCCAGCCAGCAAGCGATATATCAATGACTATGTGCAGTATGTAAAATCAGACTTCTTGGCAGGGCTTGGCTTTGGAGCGACCCAGCAGTTAGGGGAAACTACGGGTATCTATATGGGCTATTCCGTTGATACGGGAAGAAATGTGTACCTGCAACCGTCTTTAGCTTCGCAGGGCGTAAAAGGCACAGTTACAAATGCCCTTGCTTCTGCTTTTGTCGGTTCGCTTGGCGGTGGAAAGTCGTTCTGCAACAATCTTCTTGTGTATTATTCGGTGTTGTTTGGGGGACAAGCGGTTATCTTAGACCCAAAATCAGAGCGTGGCAACTGGAAAGAAACACTTCCAGAAATCGCCCATGAAATCAATATCGTAAATCTTACCAGCGACAAGGACAATGCAGGACTTCTTGACCCATTCGTGATTATGAAGAATGTTAAGGACGCTGAAAGTCTGGCAATCGACATCTTGACATTCCTTACGGGTATTTCCTCTAGGGACGGCGAAAAATTCCCCGTACTTCGTAAAGCGGTTCGTTCCGTTACCCAGAGCGACAGTCGGGGCTTGCTCCATGTGATAGACGAGCTACGCCGTGAAGATACGCCCATATCAAGAAATATCGCAGACCATATCGACAGCTTCACGGACTACGACTTTGCACATCTGCTGTTTTCGGACGGTACGGTAGAAAATGCTATCAGTCTGGATAACCAGCTCAATATCATTCAAGTAGCCGACCTTGTGTTGCCAGATAAAGACACGACCTTTGAGGAATACACGACCATTGAATTATTGTCGGTGTCTATGCTAATTGTGATTAGCACCTTTGCCCTTGATTTTATCCATTCGGACAGAAGTATTTTTAAGATTGTAGATTTGGACGAAGCATGGGCGTTCTTAAATGTGGCACAAGGGGAAACCTTATCAAATAAGCTTGTTCGTGCTGGACGAGCTATGCAGGCAGGCGTTTATTTTGTTACACAATCTTCTGGCGACGTGTCAAAGGAAAGTCTGAAAAACAATATCGGCTTAAAATTCGCTTTCCGTTCTACTGACATCAACGAGATAAAGCAGACCTTAGAATTTTTCGGTATCGACAAGGACGACGAGAACAACCAGAAACGGCTTCGTGATTTGGAGAACGGACAATGCTTATTGCAGGACTTATACGGGCGTGTCGGTGTGGTGCAGATACACCCCGTCTTTGAAGAACTGCTACACGCCTTTGATACCAGACCGCCCGTACAGAGAAATGAGGTGGAGTGATGAAAGAAAGGATAAAAGGTGCGTTCAAAAAAAAGAAGATTTTCCACTTTCTCAAAATGGTTCTGTTTGTCGTGGCACTCTCCCTTATCCTGCTTTCACTTTTGGGGACGGTAGCTCATGCGACGGGGCTTGTGGACGATACCATAAACGCAGAAAATCTATATTCAAAATATTCTCTTTCCAACTACCAGCTTGATTTTTATGTGGATAATAGCTGGTCGTGGTTGCCGTGGAACTGGCTGGACGGGATTGGAAAATCGGTGCAGTACGGGCTTTACTGCATTACCAACTTTGTCTGGACGATAAGCCTTTATTTAAGCAATGCTACGGGCTATGTGGTGCAGGAAGCCTATAAGCTGGACTTCATCAATGATATGGCAGACAGTATCGGAAAAAGCATACAGACCCTTGCAGGCGTAACACAGAACGGTTTTTCCAGTTCTGGCTTTTATGTCGGTTTCCTGCTTCTCATTATCTTAGTGGTGGGACTTTATGTTGCTTATACGGGACTGATAAAACGGGAAACCAGCAAGGCACTTCACGCTGTTATCAACTTTGTGGTGGTGTTCGTGCTGTCCGCTTCCTTTATTGCCTACGCTCCCGACTATATCAAGAAGATAAATGAATTTTCATCAGACATCAGTACCGCTTCTTTGGACTTGGGAACAAAAATCATGCTCCCCAACTCTGACAGCGAGGGCAAAGACAGCGTGGACTTGATACGGGACAGCTTATTTTCTATTCAAGTACAACAGCCGTGGCTACTTCTGCAATTCGGTAACAGCAACGCAGAAGAAATCGGGACAGACCGTGTCGAAGCTCTTGTATCAACAAGCCCAGAGGACGAGGACGGCAAGACCAGAGAGGAAGTCGTGAAAACAGAAATTGAGGATAACGACAACAACAATCTGACGATACCGCAGGTCGTAAACCGTTTAGGTATGGTGTTTTTCCTACTGTTCTTCAATTTAGGGATAACGATATTTGTATTCTTGCTTACGGGCATGATGTTGTTCAGCCAGATACTTTTTATTATCTTTGCAATGTTTTTGCCTATCAGTTTTTTACTCTCCATGATACCGAGCTATGAAAGCATGGCAAAGCAGGCAATCGTGAGGGTATTTAATACCATAATGACACGGGCAGGAATAACGCTCATTGTAACGGTGGCGTTCAGCATTTCCAGTATGTTTTATAACATCTCCACAGACTACCCGTTTTTCATGGTGGCGTTCTTGCAGATAGTGTGTTTTGCTGGTATTTATATGAAGCTGGGCGACTTAATGAGTATGTTCTCACTTAATGCTGGCGACAGTCAAAGCATGGGACGCAGGATATTCCGCAGACCGTATCTGTTTATGCGACATAGGGCTAGGCGTATGGAACACCGTATTGCAAGGGCGGTAAGTGCTGGCGGTATTTCGGGCGGTGTGGCTGGTGCGGTGGCTGGAAGTGCCGTTGCTAATAAACGAGCTGAAAGAAAAAATACAGCTTCTAAAGAAAATCGGGGCAATACCACTTCCAGCATGGGACAGCGTGCAGGCTCAAAGGTGGGTGCTGTCTTAGATACGAAAAATAAAGTGAAAGACAAAGCAAACGCTGTCAAAGAAAACATCAAGGATATGCCGACACAGACCGCTTATGCGGTGTATTCCGCAAAGGAAAAGGCAAAGTCCAGCGTGTCCGACTTCAAGCGTGGCATGGTGCAGGAACAGCAGTACAGACAGACGGGACGCTTGGAAAAGCAGGAACAACATAGACAAAATATCGCTGACAAGCGTATGGAGCTTCAAAAGGCACAAGAAGCAAGGCAGGCACAGCGAAAGTCTGACGGATCAGCGACAACGGGAGCTACCCGTCCCCATGAGCGACCAGCCACAGCTTCAAAGCCGAGTGCGGAAAAAATGCAGGAAGTCAAACGCCCTGCCACAGCGACCACTTCAAAAGCAAGTGAACCAGTCAAGACAAATGTTATCAAAGAGCGTCCGTTATCTTCTGGTGCTTCTGATAGAAAAGCGACCCAACCTACGCAGACAGTACATAGGCAGAATGTAGAAAAAGTAGTATCGCAGGAAACACGCCAGAATTACACCAAAGACCGCAGGATAAAGGTTCAGCAGACGCAGACCGTCCAAAAGAACCAGCAGACCACAGAGAAAAAACGTAACCTTGTAACGAAGAAAGGACAAAAGAAAAAATGAAACTGAAACATATCGCTCTCATTGGCAGTCTGTTTCCTATCCTCTTTTCTCTGGTGCTTTTCTTTGGTGTCCTCATTAGTGCAGACAGCGACGACGAAAACAGCAATTTTTCTTCTGGCATTACGGGTATGAACTTATCCGCAGAAGTCTTGAAACATCAGCCTATGGTGGAAAAGTACGCCAGAGAATACGGCATTTCTGAGTATGTCAATGTGCTATTGGCTATCATTCAAGTAGAAAGTGGCGGTACGGCAGAAGATGTTATGCAGAGTTCAGAAAGTCTGGGACTACCGCCCAACTCTTTAGATACGGAAAGCTCAATCAAGCAGGGGTGTAAGTATTTTGCGTCCCTGCTTTCTTCCTGCAAAAATCAAGGTATCGACGACTTGAATGTAGCGATACAGTCCTATAACTATGGCGGTGGCTATGTGGGATATGTGGCAGGAAAAGGAAAGAAACATACCTTTAACCTTGCAGAGAGCTTCGCCCGTGAGAAATCGGGTGGAAAGAAAGTAACCTATACCAACCCGATAGCCGTTGCAAAGAATGGGGGCTGGCGGTATGGCTATGGAAATATGTTCTATGTGGAATTAGTCAATCAATATCTGACCGTGGCACATTTTGATAATGCGACGGCACAAGCGATTATGAATGAAGCATTGAAATATCAAGGCTGGAAATATGTGTATGGTGGCAGTAACCCGAACACTTCCTTTGATTGTAGCGGACTTGTGCAATGGTGTTATGGAAAAGCTGGTATCTCCTTACCGAGAACAGCACAAGCACAGTATGACGCTACCCAACATCTTCCACTCTCGCAGGCAAAGGCTGGGGACTTGGTATTTTTCCATTCTACCTATAACGCTGGTTCGTATGTAACCCACGTCGGCATTTATGTAGGAAATAATCAGATGTACCATGCAGGCGACCCGATAGGATATGCAGACCTAAGTAGTAGTTACTGGCAACAGCACTTAATCGGTGCAGGACGAGTAAAACAATAGAAAGGACTTGAAAAATATGTTTAAGAAGAATAAGAAACAGACAGAAACTATCAAAGAACCAAAAGAAAAAAAGGTGCGTACTGTTAAGGTAGGCACACATAAGAAAACCGTGATTGCGTTGTGGGTGGTGCTTATCGCAAGCGTGAGCTTTGGAGTGTATAAGAATTTTACCGCTATCGACCAGCACACGACCCATGAAAAAGAAATCATTGAACTTCGCTTGCAGGACACCAACGGGATTGAAAATTTCGTGAAGAATTTTGCGAAGTCCTATTACACATGGGATAACAGCAAAGAAGCGATTGAAGCAAGAACGCAGGCAATCAGCGGTTATCTGACAAAAGAATTGCAGGATTTGAATGTTGATACAATCAGAACGGATATACCGACCAGCTCCACAGTTACAGATGTGATTGTATGGCATATCGAGCAATCGGGAACGGACACTTTTTCTGCTACCTACGAAGTAGATCAGCAGATAAAAGAGGGAGAACAGACAAGTAATGTCACGGCAACCTATACCGTAAAAGTCCATGTGGACGCTGACGGGGATATGGTAATCGTTCAGAACCCTACCCTTGCACCAGCAATCGAAAAATCAGACTATGAGCCTAAGACACCAGAAACAGACACAAGCGTAGACGCTGATACGGTAAATGACGCTACCGCATTTCTGGAAACATTCTTTAAGCTGTACCCGACAGCCACAGAAAAAGAACTTGCCTACTATGTATCGGGAAATGTGATTGAACCTATCGGCAGGGACTATCTTTATTCTGAATTGGTAAACCCTATCTTTACAAAGGACGGGGACAATGTGAAAGTCAAGGTTGCGGTAAAATTCATTGATAATCAGACAAAGGCAACACAAGTATCACAGTATGAACTTGTGCTACAAAAGGATAGCAACTGGAAGATTGTAGAATAAATGATATAAAAAGACCGTAGCCTGTAATACACATTTATGTGCCTTACAGCTACGGTTATTTTTGAAATTGATTGCGTATATCCTTGTCTTTACGAAACGCTATTTTAGCAGACTTCATTAAATCTACTAAGAAACGTACTTCGTATTCATCACAGTCTGACAAAATATCTTTTGCTTCTTTTTCAAAAACGATTTTAGAAGTAATCACATTATCGCATAAAAGAGTATCGACTGATACAGAAAGTGCATTGGCAATCGCAATCAAGGTTGGTAAACTGACTTTTGTTTTTCCTGTTTCTACATTGCTCATGTGTGCTGGCGTAATGTCTATAAGGTCGGCAACGGTTTCTTGTGTTACGCCCTTTTTAATTCTTGCAATTTTAATACGCTGTCCGATTGCTTTGTAATCAACTTCCACAGTTTCCTCTCCTTTCCTGCTTTTTTATATTGTAACCATTCGCAGAGTGTAATATAATACTCTGTATAAATGAACAATTCTTTCAGTATATATTCAGGCTAAAAAGTTTAAAATATGGAAGAATATAAATGCAAAGGGGTATGTCTATATGTTAAGATTTCGTAAAAAGGATAGTAAAGAGCTTATAAAAAGAATGGCTAAAACAAATGGCTGTTCGGTATCTGAAATTCGCAGAGAAATGCAGTATGCTATTGATGAAGCTAGAAATAGTGATGACCCAGACAAGCAAGCGGAATTTCAACGCTTATTTGGAAATAAGATACCTAGTCCAGAAGAATTTATTTGTGTAGTTGGCAAGAATTTAAAATTTTAGCAGATGTGGAGCGTATATGATGAAAAAAGCAGAAATGCAGGAACAGGAATTTTTAGAGATTTGTTCTTCTTATGACTATGACTTATTAACTAACAAAATAGAAATGACATTAAAAGACTATCAACGAATTACTTATTTAGTTGGTTCTCTAGGATATAGTCAATATCTTCAATTCCTTATTGGAAAATATATGGACTTAGCACAGGCTGACGAAGAACAAGAAGAAAGAGAACATGAAATATATTTGGAATACCCAGAGTATTATGAGGACGAGGGAATTTTGGAAGAGGAAGAAAAATGGCTGGAAGAATTTTTAAATCAACTTCCAGAGAATAAAAGAGAATATTTTGAAAGACTTATAAAAGAAAGTCAAAGCTACTAGAAAAATAAAAAGTTACTGTATTCAGATGTTCTGATCACAGTAACTTTTTATCATTATACAAGGGAAAACAAATGCTGATAGACAAAATATTTCCTTCGTAACTTACATTTTCAATTTTACCGTCAATTTTTTTTAGCAATTCTTTTACAATATACAAGCCTAAACCAGAACTTCCTTTGTTGCGTGACTTATCAGGGGTATAAAACTTGTTAAATAATAAGTTTACATCAATATTATCAAGAGATTTTGTTGAATTTTTAATCGTGAACACTCCTTTTTGATTGATAGAAACTTCAATGTAGTTATCTGAATAACGAAGTGCATTTACAATTAAATTTTCAATAATTCGTTTACAGATAAGATTATTTCCGTATATCCATACAGGAGAATTTTCTGTTTGAATGATTGGCTGGATTTCTCCAAATTCATAATACTTTTCAATTAAACAATCTGTAACAATTCTATTTATATCAATACGCTCACATTCAACATCCGATTGCTCATTTTCTAACACAGACAAATCATAAAAGTATTGCACTAACTCTGTGAGATAGTCAGTTTTTGCTTTAATGATTTTCAGATATTGTTCTTGCTCCTGTTTATTTTCACATTCCTGCAAAAGTGTTAAATAGCCTTGTATAGATGTCAAAGGTGTTCTTAAATCATGGCTTATATTAGATATAGATTGTTTTAACTGTTCTTCCTCCTGCTTAATTTGAACCTGCATTTTTTTATGTAGAGTATCTTTTTGATTGATTGCATAAGCTAATTCTTCAATATACTTATTTGATAAGGACACCCGTATTTTCCGCTGTTCCTTTATTTGCTTATTTATATTATGAATGGTTCTGATAATAGAGAATAGGGAAAATACTAATATGAAAATAAGACAAATCAATAAAAAATATAACATATTCGCATTTCCCCTTTCTGTTATGATTAGCGTATTTCTTGCTTTCTTAATATCAATGCTGAAACAAGAAATGTAATAATTACAGTTCCTACAAAATAAGTCAGAATATTGATTTCTAAATGATTTATCATATTGTAAGAACAAGTATTCATCCAGTAGTACATAGGATTTATTTTTAAGTAGGTTAGAACTCTCCATGACTGAACCGACATATTATCCCATGTCATCATATAGATAAGCGGTCCACTAAATGTAAACAATGACATAGCACCTACAACGATTGCCGTATGTTTGAATATTACACATAACATAAGTGTGATTCCGATAAATGCTCCCATAACCATACAATTTAGTCCTGCAATTTTCAGCATTGGAAACAGTTGTATTGGAACATTAAATTTCGCACATTCTATTATAAATGCAATCATAATAAATGAAAAGTATAGAAATATACTGGTAATCGTAATCACAATATATTTCGCAACAAAAAACTTAATTCGGCTTTGTCCGCTTGCAATCGCAATTTTAATTGTTGAATCCGTATATTCTCTTGAAAAGAAAATGACAGAAAATATAAGAACAATCAGCCAGAAAAATACCGTATAAGATGTGGCTGTCCTTATTATTTCTTCAATCATTGGGTGTGCTGTATCGCTATAAGCACGTGCAAGAAATCCAACCGTTTCTCCTATTTTCCATGTTCCGTCTAAACTTGAACTTGATACCACAAATTGTTGCTGACCGCCTATGGAGAAAATTCCAAAGACCGCTAAAATCAAAGCAAAGGTTAAGTATAATGCCTTTGTATGAAATAATTTATAAAATTCTGCTCTTATTTGATTAAACATTTTTTCGTCCCCCTATTAGATTTTCAAAATATGTTTCCAAATTTTCTCCTTGCACAGAAATTTCATCAATAATAACTCCATTACTGGATAGCAATTTAGAAATCATTCTTACATTCTCTAAGCACTCGTATATACGAATAGAATTATCAGGGTAAACGGAGTAATTGTTAATTTTTCCCTTTTGCTCTAATAAAAGAGTGGTTTTTTGGATATTATCTGTCCTTAAACAAATATGGCGTTTACATTCTTCGTTTAATTTTTCAGCAGAAATTTGTTTCAAAAGTTCTCCTTCATGAAGAAATCCATAACAGTCAGCAAGCTGATGTAATTCACTTAATATATGGCTGGATATTAAAATCGTTACCTCTCGTTCTTTTACTAGTTTTTTAAGAAGTTCTCTTAATTCAATAATTCCTGTTGGGTCAAGTCCGTTGACGGGTTCGTCCAAAATTAAAAATTCTGGCTCACCTAATAATGCAACACCTAAAGCAAGCCTTTGTTTCATTCCTAAAGAAAAGTTTGCCACTCTTTTTTTGCCAGCATTGGATAAACCTATCAACTCTAAAGTATCGGCAATACACTTTTTGTTTGGAATCCCACGCTGTATCCTTTGTACTTCCAAATTTTGTGAAGCCGTCATATCCTTGTATAATGCTGGCATTTCAATCGTGCAACCGATTTTTGCCCTTTCATATTGTAGATTATCCGTATGTCCAAACAGGATTATTTCTCCCTCGCTCTTAAAATTAAGTCCCGTTAATAATCGGATTAAAGTTGTTTTTCCTGCCCCATTTTCGCCTACAAGACCGTAGATTTCTCCTTTTGGAATAGTTAAGTTCACATTCTTTAAGGCATAGAAATCTTTATATTTTTTGCTTAGATTTTTTGTTTCGCATATAAATTTTTTCATTCTAAACACTCCTTTCTATGCCACTATATCCGATAAGTCTAAAGAAAATCTAAAGTTATTTAATTTTATAACCGATTCCCCAAATGGTTTGTATATAATCTTCATTTGTAATCGCCTTAATTTTTTTACGAATATGACTGATATGGGTATTTATCGTATCATCATCATAAGCATACGTTTCATTCCAAATGGATTCATATAAATTTTGCTTTGAAAAAATTTTTTGCGGATATTGTAATAATAGTCTTAAAATCTTTAACTCGGTTGATGTAAAAGGTACTAATACTTCTTTTATATAAACTAGAGAGTTGTTGATTTCAATATCTCTATATGTCAAAGTATCATTTTGACAGGAAGTATTTGAAGTCCGTTTCAAATTTGCTTCAATACGAGCAAGAAGCTCATGCAAGTCAAACGGCTTAGTCATATAATCATCAGCACCTAATTTTAATAAGTCTATTTTTGTCTGTACCATTGTTTTTGCAGAAACAACAATAACTGGAGCGTTTGTAAATTTACGCAATCTCTGTAATACATCATTTCCGTTTAACCTCGGTAACATAATATCAAGTATTATTAAATCTGGAACAAGCGATTTACACAATTCTATTCCCTCTGCACCATTCAATGCATAATGAACGATATATTTATTATTTTCTAAGAATTTTGCAATCATATTGCAAATGTCTATATCATCTTCGATAATAGCAATTTTATTCATGCGGTTTCATCTCCTCTAATCAGATATTGTATCATAAGGATTTTTTACTATCTACATAAAACAAAGTAGTATGCGACAGATTTAGAAATTATTTAGAAATATACTTTATGATTTTGGAAAATAATTTTGATATGCAAATTAAGAAGTATGTTTCATGGAATGTTTTAAAGAAATCTATCGGCTATAAATGGAAAAAACAATCAATCAAATCGTTAATTAGATATATAAATTCATTCGCTCGTGCAAACATTCTGTTTTGTGCGGGCTTTTTTCATACCCGAAAAAAATTCAAAAATTTTTCAAAAGAGGTCATTAAATCACACCTAGCTGTCCTTATATGGTGCGGAAAGAGGGATAAACACTTTTCAAATCATAAAGGAAAGGGGGTGAGATTGATGAAACCGTCTGACTTCCAGAAAACAGTTCAATGTCGTTTTGAAAGTTGTTTAAAGAAAGTTGTCCGTAGTGTCGTGAAAGATTATTACAAGGAATTAAACCGTCGTAAGAATAAAGAAATATCTTTCAGCGAATTGCCAGATGTCCTTGTTGATAAAATGGCTGTTTGGGACGACTACGAAACAGATTATACAATCTTTTCAGTATGTGGCATTGATATTCGTGTCCTTGATGATGAATTGGCAGAAGCCTTGAAGAAGCTTCCAGAAAGAAAACGCAATACTCTGTTGATGTATTACTTCTTGGAAATGACAGAAAGTGAAATTGCCAACTTGCAGAAAATCACGCAAAGCGGTGTATTTAGAAACCGACATCACGCTTTGGAAACTATGAAAAAAATACTCAAGGAGGAACATTAGAAAATGAAACAGTTATTTAAAAAGCCGTCCTATTACTTGATTTCATCAGCTATGGACGGAAACGAAAAAGCGATTGAGAAATTGCTGGCATTTTATGACCCTTACATATCAAAGTGCTGTTTACGTTCACTTTATGATGAATACGGCAATGTTTATATCGTTGTAGATATGGAACTAAAAGGACGTATCAGAGAAGCACTTATCAAAATGATTTTAGGTTTTGATATTGAAGATATGGACTTAGAACCAGAAGAATAAGCAGTTTTTAGCGGAGCATGATTTAATGTCCCCCTCTTTCCTGCTCTGCACCTGCTTTTACATGAAAGCAACACGCTTTCGCCACAGCTCTTTGACAACTGAATAAAGCAGACAGATACGTTTGTGAGATAGCGAGCCACGGGAACTGTACGCCACGACCTTTCCAAAAGAAAGCGAGCGACCCACGCAGTGATCCGAGAGCGACTGTTGGAAAAGTCGTTTTGCCACGACCTATCCTCACAGAATAATGATACGTCCGCATGGTGTGGTTCTGCCCACAAGAATGGGAATAGTTGAGATACTAACGGAGCTTTCCAAAGCCGTCTGCCTGCTTGTAAAAAATGACACACAGTAAAGGGGGTGCATAGATTATGAACAATACTGATGTGCCTATCTGGGAAAAATATACGCTGACGATTGAAGAAGCGTCCAAATACTTCCGCATTGGCGAAAAGAAATTGCGTAAATTAGCCGAAGAAAACATTGACGCTGGCTGGGTTATCGTGAACGGTAATCGTATTCAGATTAAGCGAAAACAATTTGAAAAAATCATAGATACATTGGACGAAATCTAATGTCATTGAGCCGTAGATATGGTATAATAAGGTATAGCGTATCACGGCTCATTCCATGACGGAAAGGAGCTTTACACTATGTCTAATGTGAAACGAAAAGACAGTAAAAATCGCAATTTGCGTAATGGAGAGAGCCAGCGAAAAGACGGAAGATACGTTTATAAATATACCGATATATACGGAAAGCCACAATTTATCTATTCTTGGAAACTTGTACCGACAGACAAGACACCTGCTGGAAAGCGTGATGATATATCGTTGAGGGAAAAAGAAGCACAGATAAAAAAAGACCTCAATGACGGTATCGACACGGCAGGCGGTAAAATGACAGTCTGCCAGCTTTATGAGAAGAAAAACAGCCAAAGAAAGAACATCAAGAGGGCTACTGAAAAGGGACGACAGTATCTTATGAACGCTCTGAAAAATGACCCATTGGGTATGAGGGCGATTGATACTGTTAAACAGTCGGACGCTAAAGAATGGGCTATCAGAATGAGCGAAAAAGGATATGCCTATAAAACGATTGATAACTACAAGCGTTCCTTGAAAGCGTCATTTTATATGGCAATACAAGACGACTGTATCAGAAAGAACCCGTTTGAATTTAAGCTAAGTGATGTTCTGGAAGATGATACGGAACAGAAAGTTATCCTTACACCAGAGCAGGAAGAACGCCTGCTTGCCTTTATGGAAAAGGACAAGATTTACAGCAAGTATTATGATGAGGTTGTGCTTCTGCTGGAAACGGGACTTCGTATTTCTGAATTTTGCGGACTGACGACGCATATTGATATGCAGAATAGAATACTCAATATAGACCACCAGTTATTGAAAGATAGCGAAATCGGCTACTATATTGAAACGCCAAAGACTAAAAACGGAAAACGGGAACTTCCATTAACAGAACGGGCTTATCAAGCAATCCAAAGAATACTAAAGAACAGAGGAAAGGCACAACCGCTGATTGTAGGTGGTTACAGCAATTTCTTATTCTTGAACCGTGAGGGCTTGCCTAAAGTTGCAGGAAACTATGAGGGCATGGTGCGAGGACTGATTAAGAAGTATAACAAGTACCACAAGGACAAGTTACCGAACATCACACCACATTCATTCCGACATACTTATTGTACGAATATGGCAAACAGAGGAATGAACCCTAATACCCTACAATATCTCATGGGACACGCTAACATAACCATGACACTTGGCTATTATGCACACGGTACATTTCAATCTGCAAAAGCGGAGCTGGAAAGACTGGCTTGTTAATATCGGAGCCTATATTTACTACTCATTTACTACTTTTGGTTGCATTTTCATGCTGGTAAATGCCAGCTTATGCAAGGTATCTTCCAAAAAGAAAATACCGATAAAGCCCTAAAATAAGGGATATATCGGCATTTACCAACTTATGAAAAGATAATCAGAAATTTAGTAAGTTTTTGTATTAAAAAA
>NZ_CP043051.1:3462687-3552639 GCF_008121495.1 Mediterraneibacter gnavus ATCC 29149
CCGGAATCCCGCACGCTGTCCGATCCAGGCCAAGCAGTGCCTGTCTTTGATGAAAGACAGGATTGGATTTTCTAAGGGCGATCAATCGTTTCACAAATCGAAACAGATCTTCATAACTTTTCTGTCTTCCCCAGTTCAGCCATGCGGTCTCATTGTCCTGACAATACACATTGTTATTCCCATCCTGTGTGTTTCCAAACTCATCTCCCGCCAGAATGCATGGTGTTCCCTGCGAAAGCAGAAGCAGAAGAAAAGCATTCTTCATCTGATTTTTGCGAAGTGTCATCACACTTCTTTTTCTGCTTGGTCCTTCCGTACCGCAGTTCCAACTGTAATTATAATCCGGACCGTCCTGATTGCGCTCTCCGTTTGCCTCATTATGCTTCCCGTCATAAGAGACCAGGTCACAGAGTGTAAACCCTGTATGTGAAGTAATGTAATTACAGCAGCCGTCTTCTGGGGTCCGGCGGCAGAGCTGTCGTATCACTTCTCTGACCATGCCTTCATCTCCCTTTAAAAACCTGCGCATACTGTTCTGGAAGCCCTCTTCTTTTTTGAAGATCTTTGCTCCCTTTAAGATCGGATCCGCATTCAGACTGTCCCATGGCACATTGTAAGGATTCACCACAAACCCATCCACATGATACTCCAGAAGATAAAAACGAAGACATTCCAACACAGTCTGGGGAAGAATCTTTTCTGTAAACGGCATTTCCAGAACAACTTCGATTCCTGCTTTGTGGCACGCTTTTACCAGATCTTTTAATTCTGTCTGTGCATCATCAAAAGCTGCATATGCGGCTTTCGGTGCAAAATAATATCCTGTGCCATAGCCCCAGTAATTCCGGTAGCTTCCCATATCTTCCTGAAACTCATACACCGGCATACACTGAATCTGATTGATGCCAAGCTCTTTCAAATATGGTAATTTTTCCCGGACACCCAGAAATGTCCCTTTATGCTTTACTCTGGAGGAAGAGTGCATCGTAAAGCCTCTTACATGCAGACTATACGCGATCACATCCTGCACAGGAATCTGTGGTCTTTTATCCCCTTCCCAGTCATATCCTCTCTGCAGAAATCTTCCTCTTATCTGATGCCGGTTGAATTCCCAGCCGGTACCGAACATTTTATGTCCCGCGATCTCTCTCACGTAAGGATCCAGACAGACCGTTCCGTCAATTCTGTAATTATACTCATACTGGGTTTCCTCCAGATCTTCCAGCGCCAGGAAGCGGACTTCTCCGATTCCTTCTTCTGCCGGCATTTCGATTACCTGATCTGGTTCGCTTTCGCCCTTTTTATACAAGAGCAGTTCGCAAGATACGTCTTTTGGAACACATACTGCAAGATTCACACTTCTGCCTCTTCTGGAAGCTCCAAAAGGCTGTGGATATCCTTCTGTTTTTTTCATATATTTATTCCTCACTGCCAGCCATTTGTTCCATACATCTCAACATTATCTTTCCCGATAAAAAATGTATCGATATACGTTGTTTTCTCATAATCCTCATCATTCAAAATAGCCTCGCCAATCTTTGCCGCCTGCTTTCCAACATTGATCGGAGACTGCGCTCCGGTCCCGGCGATCATTGACTTTTCATCTGTAAGTTCACTTTTCATCTCCGGTGAGCCGTCCACTCCATAAATCTTCAGACTGCTTTTTCCTGCCTCTTTTGCTGCCTGAAGTGCACCGAGTGCCATCTGATCATTTCCGCACATCACAGCATCTACCTGTGGATTTTCTGCCAAAATCTGTGCCATTTTCTCCTTTGCACTCTCCTTGGTGCCGCCGGCATCTGCACGCGCCACTACTTCAAATCCTGCATTTTTGATCGCTTCTTCAAATCCTGTGATACGCTCATTCACTGAGTTCTGGGACGGGCATTCCAAAAGCACTACTTTTCCGCCGTCCGGGCACTGTGTCTTCAAATTCTCACCGCAGACTGCACCTGCATTTTTATTGTCAGAGCCGATATACGCAGCTGTCAGATCTGTGTCCTTCACCTGCGTATCCACATTGATGACCGGAATATCTGCCTCATCCAGGGCTTCCAGCGCAGGCTTGATCGCTTCCCAGTCTACCGGTGCGAGAAAGACTGCATCCACTCCTTCATCGATCATCTCCTGAATCTGCTGGATCTGCTTATTCACATCTCCGTCCGGATTTTTTACCACCAGGGTATCTCCCTTTGCTTCCAGTTCCCCTCGGATCGATTCTTTTACAACATCATAATATGGATTATAAATATCAATGCAGCTGTAGCCAAATGTGTGCCCTTCTGATGTTTCTGTATCCTGTGCCTGCTCGTCCTCATTTTCTACTACAGCGTTATCTTCCGGTGTACCCACATTCTTTTTGCATCCGGAAAGTACCATACAACCGAACATAACTGTCACAAAGACTCCCAAAATTTTTCTCTTCATCTATTGTCCTCCTGATTGCTAAGACTCTGTTTTTCCAACATATATGCATAATCTATTTTATTCTACCCTGTTTTTCAGCATTGTCAATAGAAAGAACCTGATGTTTTTCTTGCTTTTTCCTCTGGTTTTTGTTAGAGTAGGCATATCAAGAAAAAAGGAGAACGTGCTATGAGCGAAAACATGAATGAAACAATGAATGAAAACGAAGGTGTAACAGTTACTCTGACACTGGACAATGACGAGACACTGGAGTGTGCCGTCCTGACGATCTACGAAGCAGCCGGCAGACAGTACATCGCACTCCTTCCGCTCGATGAGAACGGAGAAGAGTCCGAAGAAAGCGATGTGTACATCTACCGTTTCTCTGAGACAGAAGACGGTGAGCCGAACCTGGAAAACATCGAAGATGACGACGAGTACGATGCTGCTGCCGACAAATTCGATGAGTGGATGGATTCCCTGGAATTTGACGAGATCGATCTTGACGCTGAGTAAGTCAGACGCCCTCGAACAGTTCCTCTACAAAGCGGGAAGGAGAGATCTCCTTTCCGTTTTTTATTTTCACATATGTGATTTTCAGCACATCTTTTGCCCGGGTCATTCCCACATAGAACAGCCTGCGCTCTTCTTCTACATTCTGCTCTTTCTCTGCTTTCTGATATGGAATTCGTCCCTCGTTTGCCTCGATCAAAAACACCGTATGAAACTCCAGCCCTTTGGACGCATGCAATGTCATCAGACGGACACCCTCCTGGTTCTGTTCTTTTTGCTGTTCTTTCTTTTTCAGTGCTTCCGTATATTCTTCCACATGGACAAACCACTCTTCCATCGTCTGAAACGGCTTTGCCGCCTCTTCAATCTCAGAGAGTACTTCTCTTAAATCCGCAGCTTTCATGTTTTTCGTAGTCGCATATTCCCGCAGAAATTCGTCATATCCGATTTTTTTCTTCAAATACTGGATTGCCGCATATGGAGCCATTTTCGCAAGCATTTTCAAATCCCATTCAAACTGGTCGATCCGGTCCTGCATCCACTCTTTATCACAATAGAATTTCCGCATCTCCTCAAAAGAAACCACTCTTCCCGGGAGGCAGTCTCTTCCCAGATACCGTTTCGGACGATTCATGACCTGCAGGAAATCTTTGCGCTCACGCTGCCCCATTGCCAGCCTGAAATATGCCATAATATCTTTTGCAATAAAATGATTGTACAGATTCGGCAGATGTTCCCGCATCTGGAATGGAATCTTTTCATCGATCAGAGCTTCCACAACCGCCCTCGCATCTGTGTGAACACGAAAGAGTACTGCGATTTCCTCTGCCAAAATTCCTGTTTCCATCTGTTTTTTGATCTGTTCCACCACATAAGAAGCTTCCTCCACCGGATCTTTCACTTCCTGTACATGCAGTGTCTCCCCACTTTCTTTCCATGCCCGGATTTTTTTGTCAAACCGTACCTCGTTGTTTGCGATCACTTTCAGAGAATTTTTGACAATATTTTTCGAAGACCGGTAGTTTACATCCAGGAGAAGCTGTTTTGCATCTGGAAAGTCCTTCTGAAACTGAAACATCAGTCTGGAATCCGCTCCGCGAAATCCATAGATCGACTGGTCATCATCTCCTACCACAAACAGATTGTTTTCAGGCGCCGCAAGCATCCGGATGACATCATACTGCACCTGATTGATATCCTGAAATTCATCGATCAGAATATAGCGAAACTTCTCCTGCCATTTTTTCAGAATATCCGGCCGTTTTATGAACAGGTCTCTGCACAGCAGCAGCATATCATCAAAATCAATTTTCCGCTCTTCGTTCCGTTTTCTTTCGTATTCTCTGTATATCTCCCGGAAAGTTTCCTTCCCGCAGATCGTCGTCTCATATTCTTCAATCTTCAGCCCGTTGTTTTTCACGATCCCGATCTCAGAAATAATTTCTTTCAGGAAATCTTCCTCTTCAAATTCATCAATCTCTTTTCTGTTGACGATCTGAAGCAGCATCTGCCGTTTTTCTTCCTCTGACAGAATATTCTCCGGTCCGAACCGATATGCCCACTTTAAAATCCCATAATAAATTCCATGAAATGTTCCGAAGGTGACAGCAGGGCGAGTCCCCTTCATCGCTGAAAAAAAGCGGTTCTTCATCTCCACTGCTGCATATTTGGTAAATGTGATGACCAGAATCTCTTCCGGACTTACATGATACGTCTGGATCAGCTTCTGGATCCTGCCCACGATCGTGAGCGTCTTTCCGGAACCCGGTCCCGCAAGAACAAGACACGGTCCCTCATTGTGAGAGACCGCCTCCTGCTGAGCCTGATTAAAACTCATAAATACCTCTTTCTAATTTGCCTGGAGTAATGCGATACCGGCACGGATTCTCTTTAAGGATTCTTCCTTTCCGAGAACTTCCATCAGTTCTGTCGCACCGCCCGGTGTGTTCTGTTTTCCGGATACCGCTGTTCGGATCGGCCACATTACAAATCCGATCTTCACTCCTTTTTCTGTTACATATCCTTTTAATGTTTCAAACAACGCGTCATTGCTGTAATCTTCCTGTGCTTCCAGGATCGGAAGGACATCGTTTAAAACTTCCAGAGAATTCTCTGCATTTGTCTTCATCTTCTTGTGTGTATACATAGCAGTGTCATACTCAGGCAGCTCTTCAAAGAAATCGATCTGATCTTTAATATCCGGGAAGATTTCAATTCTGGTCTTCACCATCTTCGCAATCTTTTTCAGATCATAGTCTTTTGTGATGACTTCTTTCAGATACGGCTCTGCCATCTCATAGAACTTGTCTTCCTCCATGGCTTTCATGTATTCCCCGTTCATCCATTTGAGTTTTACCGGATCGAATACAGCCGGTGACTTGCTCATATGGCGGTAATCAAATGCCTCTACCAGATCCTCCAGCGAAAAGATCTCGCGGTTGTCCGACGGGCTCCATCCAAGAAGTGCCACATAGTTGACCACTGCTTCTGAAAGGAATCCCTGCTCGATCAGATCTTCATAGGAAGAATGTCCGCAGCGTTTACTTAGTTTTTTATGGTTCTCATCCGTGATCAACGGACAGTGTACATAAACCGGAATCTCCCATCCAAATGCCTCATACAGACGGTTGTATTTCGGTGCAGAGGAAAGATATTCATTTCCGCGGACAACGTGTGTGATTCCCATCAGATGGTCATCGATCACGTTCGCAAAATTGTAAGTCGGGAATCCATCGGATTTGATCAGGATCATATCATCCAGTTCTGCATTCGGAACCGTGATATCTCCGTAAATCTCATCGTGGAATGTGGTTGTTCCCTCATTCGGTACGTTCAGACGGATCACCCAAGGTTTTCCTGCTGCCAGATTGGCCTCTACCTCTTCTTTGCTCAGCCCCAGACAGTGCTTGTCATACACAACGATATCTGTTCCGTCTTCAGAAACAGAAGTCTTCAGGGAATCCAGGCGTGCTTTATCACAGAAGCAGTAATACGCGTCGCCCTGCTCTACCAGCTGCTTTGCATACTTCAAATACACTCCGGAAGCATTTCTCTCGCTCTGCACATACGGACCATATCCACCATCCTTGTCCGGTCCTTCATCGTGAATGAGACCTGTCTTTTCCAGAGTACGGTAAATGATGTCCAGTGCTCCTTCCATGAATCTCTCCTGGTCTGTATCTTCAATTCTGAGGATAAAGTCTCCACCCTCGTGTTTTGCGATCAAATATGCATATAATGCTGTACGCAGATTTCCTACATGCATCCGTCCTGTCGGACTTGGTGCAAATCTTGTTCTTACTTTACTCATCTTTATCTTCTCCATTTTCTATTTACGTCATCTTTTCTATTATATCTTAACTATTCCGCCTTGACAAGGGGATGTGAACCCGGAAAATGGCATCCACAATAAAAATTGCCAGTGCAATCATCCCCGCAATCTCCAGTGTCTGCAGCAGATAATAGGCACATCCTGCCCTGTCATTGGCAACGATAGAATAGGCAATTCTGTACATTCCGGCCCCCGGCACGGTCGGCAGGATTCCTGCAATCAGAAACACCGTCACCGGCGCTTTGAAAATCCTTGCAAAAAGATGTGCCATAAACGCAATTGCCAGCGCAGAAAAGAAAGAAGCCGGCACCACATCCACTCCACGGTGTGTACAAAGCAGATAAACACCGCCTCCTATTGCTCCGACCACACCCGTCTGCCACAGATATTTTCCGGGTGTCTCCAAAAGTACAGAAAACGCAATGATCGCAACAAAACTTCCCACCACTCCCATCAACACACTCATACGATACCTCCTACAAAAATCATCCCGGTACCTGCTCCAAGCCCGATTGCAGCTGCTGTCAAAAATGCCTCCAGTATCCTGGCACCTCCGGAAATATAATCCCCCCGCAGCGTATCCCGGATCGCATTGGTGATCGCTACACCTGGCACCAGGGGCATCAGAGAACTGATGATCACGATATCCAGATTCCAGCCGGATGTAACCCTATTCACACAGGCAGCTGTCACTGCTACCCCGAATGCACAGATTGCATTCAAAATAAAGCTGCTCATCTGGATTTTTTTGCCCAGTGTAATCAAAAATGCCAGGATACATCCTACTGCCGCAGAGACCAGAGTCTCTTTCACTCCCCCTCCAAAAAGAGGAGCAAACCCGACCGGAACCAGAATCGTCGCCAGATTATATACCGCCACTGAATACTGTTTTCCCTTGATCTGTTTCAACTCTTTATATGTTTCCTCAACTGTCATCTCTCCCCTGCAGTATCTTCTGGATATTTCATTTACCTGCACAATACGATGCATATTCGTCCCGCGGTCATGAACTCTGCGCATAGCGGTGAGCATTTCCATGTCCGGATTATCCAAAGTAGCAACAATCCCTGTCATCATAACAAATGCCTCTGCCACTTCTGTTCTCGCGGTGTTGAGAATATGCTTCATGGTATCCTCCACACGATAGGTCTCCGCTCCACTTCTGAGCATGATTTCTCCTGCAAGAACCGCAATATTCAATATCTGTTTATATTCCATTCTTCCCCTCCATGATCTCGCAGCCTGCCCCGTCTCCGAATATTCCTTCATCACACAAAATCGAAATACAGTTTCTCATATCTATTTTATCCAGGTTTGTATTGGCAAATGCAGATGCACGGATCGAAGTCACATCCTTGGGCATCTCAAAAATTCCAGTTCTTCCGGCAGGAAACGCTGCCAGCTCTGTTCCGGAAAATAAAATCCCATCTCTTGCCGTATATTCACCTGTGCCTCCTGCTTCGATCCATGTCAGTTCTCCCAGTTCAGAAAACGCACCGTTTTCTATATTCTGAATATTCTCCGGAATATAAATTTCAAAAATGCCGGTTCCAACTCCCGAAAACGTTCCTCTTCGAATTCCAATACAATTTTCTGACGGCAGTTCCAGATATCCATCCATCATCTCGCTTTTTGCAGGGTCAAATCCACAGATCATTCCCTCCTGATCAATTTTGAACCCCTGATAATATATATACGCCTCTGCCGGAGACTCTTCCTGTGTCATATCTTCCCCTGGTAAGGTATTCACAATTTCTTCCGGCATCGTCTCAGGAATCACTGGCTGTATAGTCTGACTCTGCACTGTCTCCACCGGTTCTACCGCTTCTTCTTGTGGCATGGCTGACGAAGCTTCAGCTACTTTCTCCGTTTCTATCTGCACATGTTTCTCCATTTCTGCCAGTGTATAGGTCCGGATACTCTCCTGTTTTACCATCTGTCCCAACCGGATCGGAACACTCCATCGTATCGTTTCACCCGCAGTCGCAGCATATGACCTCATATCTTCCTGTAACGGTACCATACTGACGGCATCACCGATTCCAACCAAAAGGCTGACCGTCACAACTCCTGCAATCACTTTCTTTAATCCATCCGGTATGTTCCAGATATGCTGTTTCTCCCAAACGCAATCGCCACTTGTTCTCATTCTTTTTCCATTCTCCCTGCTTTTTCTTTGGTATGCGAAAAAGGAATGCTGCTCTTTTGCAACACTCCTTCTCCTTTGCCTGTTATGGCAAAACTAAACATTGATCTCAGCTTTTACTCCGAGAATTTCTTTATTTTCCTCCAGAAGCGGATAAATCACATTATTTAAGTACGACTCTACCTGCTCTTTCGCACGACCTACATATTTCTGCGGTTCCATCGTCTCTTTCAGCTCTTCCAGACTCATGTTGAACGCAGGATCCGCTGCGATCAACTCCAGAAGATTGTTGTCCAGACCTTTTTCTTTGACATTGCGTCCGGCTTCCATGGAAAGCTCACGAATTCTCTCATGCAGCTCCTGTCTGTCTCCTCCGGCTTTTACCGCATCCATCATGATATTCTCTGTCGCCATAAACGGAAGTTCTGACATCAGACGTTTCTCGATGACTTTCGGATATACTACAAGCCCGTCCACAACATTCAGGCACAGATCCAGGATTCCGTCGATTGCAAGAAATCCTTCCGGCACACTCAGTCTCTTGTTTGCAGAATCGTCCAGTGTTCTCTCAAACCACTGCGTCGCAGAGGTGATTGCCGGATTCAATGCATCGATCATCACATATCTGGAAAGAGACGCGATTCTTTCACTTCTCATCGGGTTTCTCTTATATGCCATGGCAGAAGAACCGATCTGTGTCTTCTCAAACGGCTCTTCCACTTCTTTCAAATGCTGAAGAAGTCGGATGTCATTAGAGAATTTGTGCGCACTTGCCGCAATTCCGGCCAGTACATTCAATACTCTTGTATCCACTTTTCTGGAATAAGTCTGTCCGGATACCGGATAACATGCCTTAAATCCCATCTTTTCTGCGATCATTGGATCGATCTTATCAATCGTCTCCTGATCTCCGTCAAACAGCTCCAGAAAGCTTGCCTGGGTTCCTGTCGTTCCTTTGGATCCAAGAAGTTTTAAACTTCCCAGAACATAATCCAGATCTTCCAGATCCATCTCAAATTCCTGCAGCCAGAGAGTCGCTCTCTTTCCTACCGTAGTTGGCTGAGCCGGCTGGAAATGTGTGAATGCAAGTGTCGGCTGACATTTCTGTGCATCTGCAAATTTTGCCAGTTCTGCGATCACATTGACCAGTTTTGTTCTCACCAGCTTTAAAGCCTCTGACATTACGATCATATCTGTATTGTCCCCTACATAGCAGGAGGTTGCTCCCAGATGGATGATTCCTTTCGCTTTCGGACACTGCACACCATATGCATACACATGTGACATAACATCATGTCTTACTACTTTCTCACGCTCTTTTGCAACATCGTAATTGATGTCCTCCGCATGCGCTTTCAATTCTTCTATCTGCTCGTCTGTAATATTCAGTCCCAGTTCTTTTTCTGTCTCTGCCAGTGCGATCCAGAGTTTTCTCCAGGTTCTGAACTTTTTGTCCGGTGAAAAGATGTACTGCATCTCACGGCTTGCATAGCGCTCGGACAACGGACTTACATAACGGTCATTGCTCATAATCGTATTCTCCTTTTTTCCTATTCAAATGCCAGACTGATATCTTCTCCCGGCACCTCCATCGGATAATTTCCTGTAAAGCAGGCATCACAAAACTTCAGATCGCCTACCATATCTTTTAATTTTTCTACTTCCATATAGCCCAGAGAGTCTGCTCCGATCATCTCACAGATCTCCTCTGTTGTATGAGAGTGCGCGATCAGCTGCTCATTAGACGGCACGTCTGTTCCGAAATAGCACGGATGTAAAAACGGCGGAGAACTGATTCTCACATGTACTTCTGTCGCTCCTGCTTTCTTTAACATCTTGATGATATTTGCACAGGTCGTTCCTCGAACAATGGAATCATCCACCATAACGATCCGCTTCCCTTTTACCACTTCCGGAATCACGTTCAGCTTGATCTTCACACTGGACACACGCTCACTCTGTTTCGGCTTAATGAATGTACGTCCTACATAACTGTTTTTATGAAACGCGGTTCCATAAGGAATCCCGGACTGCTGTGAATATCCCATGGCAGCCACAAGGCCGGAATCTGGAACACCAACCACCAGATCTGCCTCTACCGGATAAGACTGTGCCAGTGCTTTTCCAGCAACAATTCTGGAATGATAGACTCCGACTCCATCGATCGTACTGTCTGTTCTTGCAAAGTAAATATATTCAAAAATACATCTCGCACGTTTTTCTTCCGGCAGCGCCATACTCATGTCCGAAGACATGCCATGCTTTGTAATACTTACGATCTCACCCGGAAGGACATCTCTTACAAACTCTGCCCCGACTGCTGCGATCGCACAGCTTTCAGATGCCAGAAAATACGTATTGTCCCGTTTTCCGATACAGAGTGGTTTCAATCCAAACGGATCCCTTGCCCCGATCATCTTTCTCGGACTGCTGATCACCAGCGCATAGGCTCCTTTGATCTTCTTCATAGCATTTTTTACTGCATCTTCTGCCTTAGAAACATTCAGACGCTCTCTTGCCACATGATAAGCAATAACCTCTGAATCAATAGTCGTCTGGAAAATTGCACCTGTCTTTGACAATTCCTCCCGAAGCTCCACTGCATTGACCAGATTTCCATTGTGTGCGATAGCCAGAGTTCCTTTTACATAATTGATTACCAGAGGCTGTGCATTCTCCACACGGGTACCTCCCGCTGTAGAATACCGTACATGTCCTACTCCCAGATTGCCTTTCAATTCACGTAATGTCTCTTCGTTGAACACATCATCTACATGCCCCAACCCTTTACGTGACAGCACCTTGCGCTGTCCGTATGTGTCAGTTACTGCGATGCCGCAGCTTTCCTGACCTCTGTGCTGGAGTGCAAAGAGTCCGTAATAAATGGAAGACGCAACATCCTGTCCGTCCATATCATATGCGCCAAATACTCCGCATTCTTCTCCCAGCCCTGTTACCACTTTTTCAAAATCACTCATGGATGAACTCCTTCTATTTAATTCCAATACGTCTGAAGACTTCCTGATATGCGTCTTCTACATTTCCCATATCTCTGCGGAAACGGTCTTTGTCCAGTTTTTCATGGGTCTCTTTATCCCACAGACGACATGTATCCGGTGAAATCTCATCTGCAAGGATGATCTCTCCATGGAAACGTCCGAATTCGATTTTAAAGTCGATCAGTTCAATTCCTGCCTCATCAAAGAATTTTCTTAAGACTTCATTCACTTTGAATGTGTACTCTGTGATCTTGTCGATCTCTTCTCTTGTTGCAGCTCCGATTGCAATTGCAAAATAATCATTGATCATCGGATCTCCAAGATCGTCATTTTTATAGCTGAACTCTAAAGTAGGTGCTAACAATTTTGTTCCTTCCTCGATACCGAGTTTTTTAGAAAAGCTTCCCGCTGCCACATTGCGGACGATCACTTCAAGTGGTACGATCTCCACTTTTTTTACAGCTGTCTCACGGTCGCTGAGTTCTTCTACATAGTGAGTCGGAACACCTTCTTTTTCCAGAACCTGGAAAATGTAGTTTGTCATACGGTTGTTGATCACACCTTTTCCTACGATTGTTCCTTTCTTCTCTCCATTGAATGCTGTCGCATCATCTTTATAGTCTACGATCACAACGTCCGGATCTTCTGTCGCAAATACTTTCTTTGCTTTTCCTTCGTAAAGCTGTTCTAATTTTTTCATACGTTCACACCTGTCCTTTTTCTTAAATTTCATTCACTCGATCTGGGATTATCGGCACATCCCGCAGATAGATTATAATACAAGGCAGAGGGAAAATCAATATTCCCTCTGCCTTGTATTTCCTGTGGCTTATTATTTATTTCTCAACAGATAAATAAGATGTTCTTATATATTGTGCTTTATTTATCACTTTTCGCAATTTTTGTTCTGATTTTTTTGCACATTTTCTCACTTTGCTGCAAGCAGTTTTTTCAGCAGAACGATTCCAAGCATTGCCACGACAGAACCTGCCGCAACGGCAGCCAGAAACAGCAGCGGATCGGAAGCTGCAAACGGGATTGCCCCCTCTGTGATAAAGGAAAGTCCCATAATGAAATTCGTTGCCACTGTCTGCTGTTCACTCTTTGTAAACCGGTTTTTAAAAAACAGTGTCGCCAGAGCAATTCCGATCGGCGGAACCATACCTCCAAGCACTGCTCCGAGCAGGACTCTGCTGGATTCTCCCATACTTGCCAGCACCTGATTCAGCCACTCATTGAACGCTCCGACCGGCGGATTGACCACAAATACCATAAGGGCTCCCATTGCCGCGATTCCCAAAAACGGATACAAAAGCATCGGCTTTGTTCCCTCCAGCGCTTTTGGAAGCTTTTCCAGAATTTTCTTTAAACCGAGCATGATCAGTCCTGCCGCAAAACCTGCGATCAGTGCGCCAAAGAAACCAGAAGACACCCAGCCGGCCTCCTCTGCAGCCATTGTCATACCGCTTTTTGCCAGAAGACCTCCTACGATTCCGGGCATCAATGCCGGTCTGTCCGCAAGCGCCATGGCGATATATCCTGCCAGAATCGGGAACATCATTCGCCTTGTTTTCCAGGCTTTCCGCCGCCATATATGTGTGGGCAATCCCTGTGGGACATGCAGTAACTGCCAGTACCCGGTATCCCTCTTCCGGCTGATCCTGCGTCTGTTTTTCTTCTCCGTACTCTTCAGGAAATTTCTTTCTCTCCGCCTCATCAATGTGTGCCAGAAATTCTGTTACATCCGCTGCATCCAGCAGATTTGTCCGAAATTCGTCATCCATTAAAAACATGGAAAGACGGCTGAGTACTTCCAGATGCACATTATATTCTGTATTCGGTGCTGCGATCAAAAAAAATCATATGTACCGGCTGTCCGTCCAGTGCATCATAATCCACACCCTGAGGAACCAGCATCGTAGCAAGACCCGGTGCACTGACGGCATCTGTCTTTGCATGAGGAATGGCAATTCCCCCTCCGATCCCTGTCGTTCCTTCCTCTTCTCTCTTTAACACACCTTCTTTATAACGCTGTAGATCGTTGATATTTCCTCCTTTTGCCATCAGTTCTACCATCTGATCAATGGCCTGTCCCTTACTTTCGGGTGTTCTGGAAAGCTCCACACTTTCTCTCTTCAAAAGATCCGTGATTTTCATACCTTTTCCCTTTCAAATCTGATATTCGCTGTACGGTCTGTCCAGCAGTTTTACAATATCCTCCCTGGATGCCAGCCAGGACTGAAATGCCGTCGCACTTCCCGCTGCAGTTCCAAGCTCCAGTGCACGCTCATAAGAGCCAGTATTGAGATATCCCGCCAGAAATCCTGCCACCATAGAATCTCCGGCACCGACAGAATTTACAACCGTGCCATTGTGCGGCTGCTTTTTGTATATCTCACCGTCTTCTGTCACAAGGATCGCTCCGTCTTTTGCCATAGAAACCAGTACATTTCTTGCACCTCTTTCCTGCAGCTTTTTCGCATGAGCGATGATCTCTTCTTCTGTAGTAAGCGTCGTCTGGAACATTTCTCCAAGTTCATGATTGTTCGGCTTGATCAAAAACGGATGATATTTCAATACATTCAACAGCAGATCTTTTGTAGCATCTACCACAACTTTGACATCCTTATCTTTCAAACACATCAGAATCCATTCATAAATATTCTCCGGCAGAGTCGACGGAATACTGCCCGCCAGAACCAGTACATCTCCTGCCTTCAAGGATTTCAGCTTCTCAAACAACTCCTGGATCGCTGTTTCTGTAATCTTTGGTCCTTGTCCGTTGATCTCTGTCTCCTGTCCTGCGTTGATCTTGACATTGATCCTTGTCTGCCCGTCTGCAAGCGGTATAAAATCTGTCTTTGCGCCAAACTCCAGGAGCATCTCCTGCAATGCTTTTCCTGTGAATCCCGCAGTAAATCCAAATGCTGTACTCTCCAGACCCAGATTGGAAAGGATCACAGAAACATTGACTCCTTTTCCTCCCGGATAAACTGCTTCACTTGTTGTCCGGTTGATTTCTCCCGGCACCAGCTGTTCTGCCTGTACTACATAGTCTAATGATGGATTGAATGTCACTGTATAAATCATGATTCTGCCTCCTCTATATTACTGCATGTTTGAAATACCGGATCACTGATATGATCCGTAATGATCTGTGCATCTTCAAACCTCGCAAATGTGACGGATGATACATGACCGAATTTGCTCGAATCTGCCAGAACATATGCCTCTCTGCATCTCTTCATTGCAGCTTCTTTTACCAGTGCTTCGCTGATATCCGGTGTCGTATACCCTTTCTCCAGATGAATTCCATTCGTGCCAAAGAAGCCTTTTGTAAAGTTATACTTATTCAGCCACTCTACCGCAGCTCCTCCGACTAAAGCCTGTGTATCCTCTTTCAGCTCGCCTCCCGGCAAAAACACCCGGCAGCCTTTTTCTGCCAGACACTTTGCATGCAGAATTCCATTCGTCACATACACGGCCTCCCTCTCTGAAATCGCCTCTGCCAATGACGCTGTGCTCGTTCCTGCATCGATATAAACAAAATCCTCCTGACCGATCAGAGCCGCTGCCAGCTTTGCAATGCTGCGTTTTTCCTCTACATACAGCCCCTCTCTTTCTGAAACCTTTGCATCCTTTGTCGTATATGCCCCATTCAGTACAGTTGCTCCCCCGTGGACTTTCAACAAGGCTCCTCTTTTATGAAGCTGTGTCAGGTCTCTTCTGATCGTAGACTCTGAAGTATCCAGAAGTTCTGTCAGCTCTGTTACAGTCACTGTTTTTTTTTCGTTTACGATCTTAAGAATTTCGCGAAACCGCTCTTCTGCCAGCATTTTCCTCATCCTTTCTTTCATTTTCAATCATTTTCGTTTCCTTTATCCTTATAATATAATCATTTTCAGTCAAAATCAATCGCATTAATCCAAAAAAATATCCAAATCTGATCACTCTGATTTGGATACTTTTACTAAATACTCTATATGTGACTCCTCCGGTACTGCTGTTTCCACTTGTCTGTCAGCTGCTCTGACATCTCCATCTGGATTCCTTCCCGGATTTCTTTCATCTCGCTGCGCAGCTCTGTATTGATCTCCGCATAGGTGTCATTTTTCGTAAGAAGGATATGATATTCCTCCATCGACATATACTTATAAGACGCATACAAATACGGCTTTAACAACTTTGGATCTTCGCAGATCTGATACGCCCTGTCATACATCCGTGCCGCCTGCTGATAGAGGAACATTCTTCCATAGGCAGACCCCAGACTTGCATAGATCTTTCCATAAAACTTGGGATCTGTATTCTCATCCTCCCCTTCATTTAAGATTGCCTGATACACAAGGATCGCTTCTTCCACTTCTCCACTTTCCAGAAGATTGTCTCCTTTGTATTTCTGCCGCTCAATGTCCTTCTGGTTTTTGAGCCGCTCCAGAACATTCTGGATTCGGATCATCTCCGCTTCCTTGTAGATTCCGGAACTCTTCAAAATCGTGAGTACAAATTTTTCCACACTTCCCCGCATCCGGATCACATCCCGAAGCTGGTCTGCAAGCTCCCTTTTCCCGATGTCCTCTTCCAGCCATCCGCACAGCTGCTCGTTCATAATCGTATAATCGATCAGGTAGAGATTATTGCAGAGATAATAGCACAGCTCTTCCATTGTAAATATCTTACAGTGGATCCTCGTAATTTCATACGGATGGGCCGCATGCTGATCATGACATAGAATTAAACTTCCCATCATTTCCTCCTAAATGTATAATCTTCTCTTCCTGAAAATCGGTCGGCGGGAAAAACTCTCCGAATCCTACATCCCGCACCGTGATCTTACATGTTTTTTCATCTAAAAATAACGTCTCGATCTGAAGCCGCATGGAATACTCGCCTCTCTTGGGAAGCCTTCCAAGCGGGATCACCTCCGTCTTTAACGTACCCTGTACCAGAGACTCAATATGAAGCTCGATATCTTCTGTATCCTCTAAAAGCACTTCCCACTGATTGTTGGATTCATACCAGTGCGATCCCCAGGATACGATCGGATACCACATCTCCTGTCCATTCACCCGCATATTCACAGTGATCTGATCTGTCAGCTTGTCTTCGGAAAGATAAACCGGATCCTCAATGTGCATAAACATCTTGCGGTATGCGGTATAACAGGCACCCTTGCTGTACAGATTGTTTCCGATAAACGCCCTTCTTCCATTGCACAGGACTCTCAGAGAAGTCGGATACCAGTTATTCTCAAATCCCTCTCCGGTCAGAAAGACCGAAGATACGATCCGCTTGTCAAACACGCCTTCAATAAACCGGCAGAATCTCATATCCGCATCTTTTGCCTTGTCCGCATTGAGCACCGGATACACGGCTGCCAGTTCTTTTATATGTGCACTTGCCACTTCGTCCACTGTCACAAAAATCGTCTTTCCGCCTCCAAGCCCCGGCTTCAGCCTTCTGAGCATATACGCTTTAATCTCATTTCTGTCACAGCAAAACAACGCCGCCTCATACTGCCAGAGTTCTTTTGGCTGATAAAACAGATAATTGCAGAAACTCTCTTTGTAATCCTGAATGAAAATATGCCGTTTATCAATATTCATCCGTACTGCGATTCCCCGCAGCATCTGCGCCAGCTCTTCCGTCAGCTCCGGAACGCTGAACACGATCCCGTTGATCTTGGGAAACGACTGAAGCGACAGTTCGATAAATTTAGCAAGCAGCCACACTGCTTCATAGGATTCTTCTCCAAATTCAATTTTTTCCCCTGCCAGGCTTTTATCCAGTAACCGGTTTACGGTGAATCCTTCTTTCAAGCTGGCCAGACGTTTTGCTTCTTTTCCGTATGCCCAGGTATCACGCAGCTTTCCGATGACCAGAGGGATCTGGTAATTATCCGCATCTACTTCCATCGTCTCCGGCTCTGCCATTTCTTCATTATAAAAACTGATCTGACAGGTCTTTTCATTGATCTCGTAACCTATAATATTGCCTTGTCCCATAGGAGTCAGCCTCCTTAATACTGTTCAAACATATGCGCGGCGATTGCATCTTCCTGTGCATATGCTTTCATCTTTTCTTCTTTTTCACTGCCCTCTGAAAGTAAAATATCATTCAGTCGTCCATATCGCCCGGATTCTCCAAACACAGCATCCTTCATGCAGCACTCTTTATCACTTCGGTAAGTGTTGCCATCAATGGTCTCCTTGAAATAATATTTCAACCGCTCGTTGGAGAACAGCACAAATTTCTTCACATAGAGATTCTCATACATCGGCGTAAGCACCTCTGTAGCATAATCTACCGCCTCTGAATTTTCTTTCTGAAGCTGATAGTAGAGCATTACACGGCTTCCCTTCTGCCCTTTGTACTCGATCAGCGTCTTATCCCAAAGCTGCAGCTCAATGAGCCATTCCTTTTCGTATGCCAGAAAGAACGGAAAATAAATCTGCTTGCCGCACAGCTCCTGTAAGAATTTTTTCAGAGTCTTACGCACAGTCGTCGTATATTCTCTGGTGGAATAATATTTTAATACGGCGATCTTGCAGATGTCGATCGTTTCTTCACCCTTTTCATATTCCTTACAGATGATATCAATAATACTTCTGCTCATCCTGCGCTCTTCCACTACATATTCTCTGGACATATACGCCAGATATGCCTGCTGCAGTCTGAAATAAGCTCCCTCTTCATAATATTCTTCAAAGATCGGAACCTCTCCGAACAACTCTTCCGAGAACAACATCTGTGTGATGATCCTCTCCGCCAGCTTCTGAGTGTGTACCTCATACTCTCTTGCTTCTCTCCAGAGCAGTTTCATGTCTGTAGTCGCTCCGCAGTAGTAATTCGCAAGATACGTCAGGATCACTCTGTCAAACTGCTTTCTTTTAAACATCTCAAAACACACGTAGGTAAGGAAATCATCACATTCATAATTGTTTTCACGGATCGTACGGCTGCACAGTCCCATGATCTCTTCTTCCCCGTAATTTTCAATGCCATACTTGCGCACAGTCTCAAGAGAAAGCTCTTCTACCTTCTCCTCCTGACGGTTCTGCTTCAGACTGTTCATATACCGCTTGCAGATATCCATGTAACGAAGCTCATAGAACAGGCGCTTGCTTTCATATGGAATAGAATCTGTATAATGTCTTCCATCCTTACTTTCCCATACAAGCCGGTCTGTCTTTGCATACAAAAATACCCTTGCCCCTTTGTCCGTATACGGCGCCTTCTGCGTGATCGTTCCATCCTCTGCGATCACATGAATAAATTTCATATTCGGTACCTTTGTTGTGATCTCATAAGCATGGCAGATATCATACAGTGCTTTGATCTGCTCTGCTTCCATAGAATCTTCTGTCAGAAAACGCTTGTATATAATGCGGAGCATGGGATCAATATTTCTGCGCTCCAGCTGATTCCACGCAAACGCTTCCATCTCATCTCTGTAATGCGCATAAATCTCACTGGATTCATCCTCATAAGTGATCAGGTTTGAATACAAAAGCGCCCGTTTATGGAAATCCAGATTATTTCCATGCATAAAGTAAAGATACACGGAACGCGGCAGTGCTTTATTGACTCTGCCAGGCTGGATCGCAGCCATATAAAACTCGTACAGCTGTGCAATCTTTAATTCCGACTCCACTGCTTTTTCATACCATTTAAAAAAGCAGTTTTCCATGCAGCTTCCCTTGATCAGAAGTGTACAGATTGCAGTCAGGATCATGGACTCTTCATACATCCCGTAGGAAAGCACCAGAGTCTCATAAAGATAGCGGTCAAAGCTTTTCAGCTGACTTGCCAGATTGGCTGTATATAATGCCAGTTCCTTTGTCATCAGTTTGTGTTTGGCTGCAAAATACAACACCCGCACTTCAAAGATGCCCAGTTTTTTCAAGGAAGAACTCTTCTCACGGAAACACCGGAAGGCTTCCAGATAGAACCAGATACTGCGTGTCTTTTCCTCATAGAAGTGATGCTCCAAAGCTCTGAGACGTTCACTGATGATCTTGTACTCAGAGTCTACATTCACCAGCATGCAGAGGATCTTCCAGCTATCGGGATGCTTCATATAGGATTTTGAAAGCTCTTCTGCCACTCTGCGTGTCCCGATCGAATCATTGGAAAGCAGCGTGGTCAGATACAGATAATAGGAACTGATCTCTACATTTTTTCCGATTGCAAACCGGTTGTAATTGTAAGATTCCAGAATCCATTTTGCCTCTTCAAACCGTTTGCCCAAAAGACAGATATGTGCATGTACCAGAAGATACATCTCATTGTCCTCATCCAGACTCCGCAAATGCTCGATCTTCTTTAAGGACTCCTCGCACCAGGTGTTCAGATCCAGCTTGCCGCTCTCATAAACGAGACAGCGCTTTAAAATACTTGCAAACTCTTTATCCCGCTCCCGTCTCTCTTCATCTCTGCAGACATCCTTCTCCACCACGATCTCATAGGTCAGTATCTCATACGGGGACTCCAGGATGATCTGCCCGAAGTTGCTTCCCTGATGAAGCTTTGTATAGTCGATGATATATTCCAGCCGATACGCATTCCCAATGAACTCCTCCGTAGTAACCTTGGTATGCTCCACACTTAAAAATTCACCTTCGGTACGTACATCAATGGTCAGATATCCCCACGTATTCTTCCTGATCGTAAAGGTATCTTTTCTGGATTCCTGAAGAGAAATAAATGCCCTGCTCTCCTCTTCCAGCGTCAGAAAAATCTTCTCTTTCTGCTTGCAGCCCACCAAAAACTCTTCCAACGCCTGCTGATCCAGCTCCCATTTTCTCATATTGTCATACAATGCCTGAATCCGCTTATCCTCATACTTCAGAATCTCATAAAAATCTCTGGAACGGAACAGCTTTTCTGCCTCCGCCGGATCCCGAAAAGACAGCTTCTTAAAATCTTCCAGACTCTGTACTTTTCCATAAGTTGTCATTACAAACGGCTTTTCAATAATGGCAGTAAATGCCACCTCATACTCTCCGCCATTGCACACAATGGTAAATTTTCCGTGTTCCACATGTCCCGGAACCAGACCGGATCCGTCATATGTATAAGAGATGTTCACCGGATTCCCATCAAATCCCTGCTCCTCACAGCGTACCCGAAAAGACGATGGATAAACCAGTCCACGGATCGTCCCCTCTCCCTGATTCTGGAGAGAAAAGCTTCCTTTGTACATCTCGCCTTCTCCGACACGCATGATGATCCGCGTCTCCGGGAAAATAATCTCCGGCTGTGGAATATGAAAATCTCCTTTTGAAAGGCGTTTAATTTTATTCTTCAAATTCGTCACCTGCTCATTCTTCTTACGTTGCATTTTTTTGTAAACACACTATAATAAAGTATTATAACATCAACACTGTATTTCTTGCAACGGTGGAATCAAAGAATTTAAAAGGGGATTGTATACATGAATACAAAACTGGAATTTCACGGAAGTGATATTGAAAAAGTGTGCGAACACTACGGATTAAAAAAAGAAGATATTGTCAATTTTGGTGCTAACGTAAATCCGCTCGGACTTTCCGAACAGGTAAAAAAAGCTCTTGCAACTCATCTGGATCTGCTCTCTTCCTACCCGGATCGGAGCTATACCAGTCTTAGAAACATACTCTCCACATACTGTCAGATTCCTGCAGACTTTATCCTGCCGGGCAATGGTTCCAGTGAACTGATTTCCCTGCTGATTGAAGAGCGCCGTCCAAAGCATACGATGATCCTTGGACCCACTTATTCCGAATACTCCAGAGAACTTGGATTTTCAGACAGCACAATCGACTGCTTTTATCTGAAACCAGAACAGGATTTCCAATTGTCTGTAGAGGAACTGTGTCTGGCGCTGGCTAAAAAGCAGATTGATTTTCTTATTTTATGCAATCCGAACAATCCGACTTCTTCCGCAATTTTTCATCCGGAGCTGATAAAGCTGCTGGAGTTTTGTCAGGATCACAACATCTTTGTGATGATCGATGAAACGTACGTGGAGTTTGCACCTGATGTAGATGCCGTCACCGCAGTTCCTTTGACCCAAAATTTCCAGAATCTGATGGTACTGCGTGGTGTTTCCAAATTTTTTGCCGCTCCTGGTATGCGGTTCGGGTACGGTATCACCGGAAATGCTGAATTTCTCAAAAAATTGAAGAGCAAACAGATTCCATGGTCATTAAACAGCCTTGGCGCATTTGCCGGCGAACTTTTGTTTCAGGACAAAGAGTATATAAAAAAGACACGCAATTTGATACTTTCCGAGCGTGAATACATGTATACAAAATTGCGTGAACTTCCTTTTTTCTATGTTTATCCGGCTTATGCCAACTTTTTGCTGGTACAGATCCAAAAAGATGGACTGACTTCATCTGACGTATTTGAAGCCTGTATCCGGGAAGGACTGATGATCCGGGACTGTTCTTCCTTCACCGGATTAGAGGGAGAATTTGTCCGCTTCTGCATCATGGATCCAGAAGATAATCGAAGACTGCTGACAGTGTTTCAAAAAATTTCACAATCAGCCCGAAAACAGGTATGATTTATATACAGAGAACTTCCACCATGAAAGAAAGCAACATTCCATGTCAACAAAACATGAAATGTTGCTTTTTCTTGTATATCAATTCACTCTTTCCAGTATTTTTCTAAATATTGATTTGCATCCGTATCTGAGAGCTTAAACTTCTCCTTCAATCGAAGCAAAACATGTTCTTTCGTTTCTCCCATCTCCTGTAGAATTTCAATACATTCCTGAATCCTGCCCTTTTCTCTACCTTTTTCTTCCCCTTCTTTCACCCCTTGCCTATATCCCGTCTCTTTATAGATTCTTGAAAAGAACTGGTGATCCCGGATCTGCTTTTCTCTTGCCTCATACTCTAACCGTGCCCTCTCATCTGCACTCAGATGCACCAGACTCTCATAGGCCTTCTCAATATAAGGGTCTTTCTCTGCTGCCATTTTGAATTCCTCCTCTGTCTCTGCATTGATAAATTGCATCCAACTTAGCAGTTCTGTCTCCGGATACTGGTGCTTTGCCAGCTTCGGCAATTCCAATACATGCAATTCCAGCTTGTCACTGTACTTGATATGCCGGCTGTCCTCCCATAAGTGAAACCGGGAATAGAATGCATCCGTATCTTCGAATATTTCAAAGTCCAGAATCCCGATATGGATACATTTTTCCAGCACATCATATCCTTCGCCTTCATGAATCTGTTCCGTAAACATTTTTGACAGATAAAATAAAGTTCTCTCTGCCCAGTACTCGTACGCTGCCACCTGCATCTCCACATCGACCTGACCGCTGTTTTTCAATTGGATCCGAACATCCAAAATTCCAAGCTTGTCTTCCTTATACCGTTTCTCAAGACTGGTGGCAACAGTGTTGTCTCTTCGATTTCCTCATAGGGAATCCCCGTAACTGCCGACAAAAATGCCTGACGGATTTGTGCATCTGCCATCAACTGTTTGAAACAAAAATCATTTTTCGGTCTCATCAGAAACTGCGTTGTATTCTCTTTTTCCATTCACATTCCTCCTGTTTTCCGAATGAATTTACCGGGAAACAGGACTTTTCATAACTAATTCTTTCGATTAATTTTTCGATGATAGACCTCGTTCCGGTTTTCCATTCGCTTTTTCTTGCTTCTTTACTGGGAAAATCCGAAATGCCGGCTGTTGCCGGTTCAGATATAACTGAAAGGGATTCCTTTCAGAGATGTTTCCAGTATACAAGTTTCTTTCAGCAAAAGCAATGAACGAAATCTAAAAACTTGTCACAGTCACTTCATTTTCTCTTTATAAACATAATCTGTTTTTTATCTATGGAAAACATTTTATCACATTCCACTGCAGCTTTTTCCAGGCGTTTAATCCTTGTTTTACTTTTTTTCTGCATTGTCCATACAAACGATACATCTGTTCTCCATCGCGGATATCACAGCCTTTATAGAACATAGTGCGCATCATCGTGTCATACATCCAGTTTAGATCGGCCTCTTCCAGTTCCGGAAGAGATTTTTTCACCGCTTCTTTTCCTTGCATTGAAAATGGATCTTCCCCGGATGGATGCAGAAACTCTGCAACCTCGTACAGGCTCTGATAAACAAACCGGATCCTTGCATCGATTGATCCCGTTCGGCACCGTTTTCGTTTCCGCACAGTCCGTATCCACGCTTGCAATATTATCAGCGCGAACATCAGAAGTATAACGCCGATCACCTTCAAACACTGGAAGAGCGCCTTTCGGATCTGCTGCCACGTATCCGATGATGCTCTTGCCCTCTCCACATTTTCCAACGCAGAAGCTGCACCTGTATGATCCTCGACCTTCCAGCCGGTATCCTCCTGCCAGACTTCACACCAGGCATGGCCCATGCTGCCCTCAACTTCTGCCACATATTGCCCATTTTCCTGCTGTGAAAATGCAGATGCCGGAATGGCATAACCTTCTGCAAATCTGGCCGGAATCCCCAGCATTCGATACATCAAGGTTGCAGCCGTTGCAAAATGCACACAAAATCCTTTGTGGTTTTCAAACAAAAAATACTCCGCAAAATCCTCGCCGGACGGTGTCGATCCCGGATTTACATCATACACAGCCTGACGTTTTAATGTTTCTTCCACGAACCGCTCTGCTTCTTCAAAAGAATCTGCTTCCTGCAGTTCGTTGCACAATTTGCGAAGTTGCTTCAAAGAGGATGGATACTGCAAATATACACTTGCCGGATCCGTCGCACTTCCTTCTCTCCAGGATCCCCCGTCATATTCTTTTCCATATTTCTCCGAAACATAAATCGTATCTGTCGGCATTTCCTCCTGCGTCACAGTGAACAACACACCCTTCCTGGGGACAAAGCTGCCCAGCTCCCGCAAATCTTCCATACCGCCGGAAGAATCCATGCCTGTCTCTTCCGGAATCATATTCTGCTCTGTCTGCGGGATTTTTGCCTGTGTTTTTCGTTCCTCTTTTTCTGACTCTTCCTTTTGCTCTTCCTTTTTCGTCTGTGCTTCTTTTCTTGTCTGCCTGTCTGCACTCCATGCATTCCACGTCTCTTCTGCTTTCTGGATTACATGCTCTTTCACATATCGTCTGGTCGTCCGATATACCCCATCTTCTTTTTCTTTCATCGGCTCCATCTGCTCTCCCAGCTGGACCGAACAAAATGCCAGAAATACGAAGCTTATTCCCACAATGCAGACATTCTGCAGAACATTACAAGACATCGATGTAAGCACTGTCACATACAATCCGGCTGCAATCATCTGAAGCCAGCATTCTCTCGGATCCGGGAAATACGTCAAAACCGCCGTATATATCACTGGTACAAGATAGAAAACCGCAGAAATACAAAGCAGGAGCTTCTTTCTTTTTACCAGCATTGTCCCAAGCCAGACACTCCCTAAAAAACCGGTGATCAAAAGTACTGCCATCCACCTCTCTGTCTGATCCTGAGGTAATTTCTGCGTCAATTTCACTCCGGCGGCAGTCTCCCACCAGGACCACAGTGCAAAACCAACGGTAAGAAACTGTAAGATATGAACTTTCCAGCTATGTTGATTCAAATCCTTCTTTTTTCTTTTCATACCCCTTCTCCCCATATCACACCTGGATAATCCCGGTATCATTCCATCCCTGAATCCCCTGGCCATCCAGTACAAGAACACTGGAAAATTTCTGTGTTCGAAACACTTCTTCAAACCCGCTTTGCTCTTCCTCTCGTTTCGCTACAGGGACTGCTTCCATCAGCTCCCAGAGCATTTCATAAAACGTCTCCTCATCCTTCACGCGCCATCGCACAACACGGACGTTTTTCTGATCAAACCATGCCACAACGTGCATACAGTGTTCTTCTACCAGAGTCCTGGAAAGTGAAGCACAAATCTCCATCATACGCTCCAGCTTTTTGAAATCTTTCGCTGCATCCGAAAGCCAAAGTCTGATACATACCGCACATCCAAGAGGATGACTGGATTCTTTGACCATCATTTTTCCCGCCTTGGCACTGATCTTCCAGTGGATCATCTGCACCGGATCCGGAATGTGATACTCCCGGATCTGATAGATTTCCGTAGCATCCTGCCCACCCCTTTCATTGGAATAGGTTTCCGGCTCAACCGGAAATTCCCGCGTCCTTCTCCCAATCTCTACCAGCATTGCACAGATCTTCGGCAGGACTGTGAATCGCTCCTTTTCCTGCTGCTTTTTACCCACAGATAAAATTCCGATAAAATCATAGATTCTCACTTCTGTAATCGTCAGCTTCCACTCTCCGCACCTGTCTGGTTCAAATGTATAGTCTGCCTGCTTTTCAGAAAGCCATAAACTGTCTTTTTGTCTGATGCCGGATACTGCATGTTCCATTTCCAGCAGAATCCTGCACTTTCCGATCCAAAGAGAACTTTCCCTGCAAACCTGTATACTGACTTTCATTTGCTGTTCTTTTTCTCCGTAATCCGAGAGCCGCTTTACTCTGGCAGAAAGTCCTCTCCCCGCAAAAATAAGATAAACGATTCCTGCCGCCGGATACAGAAGCACAAAAATCAACAGCCCGCTCAGTGCCGGATAAATATACATCAAAAACAGATATCCCACTGCGCCAAGCACAAGAAGATATGTTATCATCCGTTTTCCCATATACGCTCCTTCCTTTTTATCGCTTTTTCAATGATGGTGATTCTACTGCGGACAAAATTTCCTGCAGTACTTCCTTCTGTTTTACTTTGCTGATCCTTGCCCTTGTATTTAACAGGATCCGATGCTGTGCAGTCTCCCGAAACACTCCCCTGACATCTGCCGGAACCACATATTCTCTTCCTGCCAGATACGCACCCGCTTTCGCCATCTTTGCAAGTGCCACTGTTCCTCTTGGACTCATCCCCAGCTCCAGCATCTCATGTTCCCTAGTAGCCTGTGCCAGCTGCACCAGATATTCCAGAATCCGCTCATGCATAAAAATCTGTGCAGTCTCCCGCTGTGCTTCCTCAAGTTCTTCCTTTGTCATCACCTGTTGAACGGCATCTGACGTACGGCCATTCTCATTTTTTCGCAGAATCTCCATCTCTTCGCGAATTGTCGGATATCCCATCTTTACACAGACCATAAAACGATCCAACTGAGATTCCGGAAGCAACTGCGTCCCTGCGGAGCCGGACGGATTTTCCGTAGCGATCACCAGAAACGGCGGAGCAATCTTCCTGGTTTTCCCATCCACGGTCACCTGCCCCTCTTCCATCACTTCCAAAAGGGCTGACTGCGTCTTCGGAGACGCCCGGTTGATCTCATCTGCCAGAAGCAGGTTGCAGACCACGGCTCCCGGATGATATACAAACGCATTTCTCTCTTTCTGGTAGATGGTAAATCCGGTCAGGTCTGACGGAAGTACATCCGGTGTAAACTGCACCCTGCGCTTCTGCAGTCCGATCGCTCTGGAAAAAGCAATCGCCATGGTCGTCTTGCCAAGTCCCGGAATATCCTCCACCAGCACATGCCCACCCGCCAAAAATGCTTTCATCACCGTCTCTGTCACTTCCTGCTTTCCGATCACTGCTCTCTGTACTTCCTGCAGTGCAAAAAGTACCTTCTCTCTCACTTTTTCCACACCTGTTTCCTCCCCTGTCTGATATAGAAAATTATACCATATTTTGCTTTTTCCCTCTTACTTTTTTTCATATTTTTAACAAAAAAGTAAGAAACATTCCTCCTGATACGTGCTATAATAAAGAAAACAACAAATGACAATCATGTACTTCAAGAAAGGATGGTCTTTATGGAATTCACAGAAGGATTAAGAAAAGTATTTTTAGCAGGTGTAGGTGCTGTCGCCTCTACTGCAGAAAACGCAAAAGAACTGATCGATGATCTGGTAGAAAAAGGCGAACTGACCGTTGCACAGGGCAGAATGCTCAATGAAGAACTGAAACATACAGCAAAAGAAAAAGTCAAAGAACATATTTCTGTCACCGTTACCAGGAATTATACAGATGCCATGAATTCTGTCGATCAGATGACCGAAGAGGAATTAAACGCTCTGAAAGAAAAGATTGCCCAGACAGAAGAAGCAAGAAAAGAACAGCCTGAAGATCCAGATATTACCTCCGATGAAAGGACACCCGAAGAATCAGAATGAATAAAGAACAAAAAACAATGGATCCTTCCCGGTATCCATCATACACGGAAGAAGATTCAGCCGCCTCCGGCAGGCGGCTGAACGAGATTTTAAAAGTTTTAAAAAAACACCATCTGACCTCGGGTCTGACACCGGTCAAGCTCCGCGAGATTCTGGAAGATCTGGGCCCTACTTATGTCAAGCTGGGGCAGATCATGTCCATGCGTTCCGATATGCTCCCGGAAGTATACTGTCAGGAGCTGACAAGGCTTCGTACCGATGTGATCCCCATGCCATATGAGACTGCAGTCTCAATCATTGAATCCGAATTACAGCGACCTGTCTCTGACATTTTTTCTTCCATCGAACAGACTCCGCTTGGCTCTGCTTCCATTGCACAGGTACATCCCGCACAGCTAAAAGACGGAACAAAGGTTGTTTTAAAGGTACAGCGACCGGCCATCCAAAAGACGATGGAAAATGATATCCGGCTTTTAAAAAAAGCTTCCGGTATTTTAAAACTGACACTGGGAACTAAAAATCTGATCGACTTTCATACGATTTTAGATGAACTCTGGGAGACTACCAGAGAAGAGATTGACTTTGAAAAAGAGGCCGCCAATCTAGATCTGTTTTACGCCAACCAAAAAGAAATCGCCTATACGACCTGCCCCGTGGTGTATCACGAACTGACGACTCCAAGACTTCTTGTCATGGACTATATCGACGGAATCCAGATCGATCATATAGAGGAACTAAAAAGTCTTGGCTACGACATGACTGAAATTGGCGAAAAGACAGCGGAAAACTACTGCAAACAGATTTTGGAGGATGGATTTTTCCATGCGGATCCGCATCCTGGAAATCTCTGGATCAGCAAAGGGCAGATTGCATGGCTGGATCTCGGAATGGCAGGACATCTGTCTTCCAACACCAAGCTGCTGCTTCGCAAAGCGATCACGGCACTTCTTGAGAATGATATTTATTCTCTGAAAAACGTATTACTCGCGTTTGCCGAACCTCAGGAGCGTGTCAACCATGCCCGCCTGTACACGGATATTGATGATATTGTCAGCAAGTATGTTTCCATGGACTTCGGCACCATGCGGCTTGGCGATCTGATCGAACGGCTCCTGCAGCTGGTCAAGGATCACCGGCTTGCAATTACCCCGGATGTCACACTGCTTGCGCGAAGCATGATCACGATCGAAGGAACTTTAAGTGCATGTGCTCCGGATGTAAATCTGTTGCGGATTTTATCTGTACATATGTCCAATCTGCTGATCCATGAGCTGGATGCAAGGCACATTTTAAAACATAAGGGACGCCAGGTTTATACTTCACTGGACAAATCCCTCAACATCCCTGCCCAGCTTTCTGATCTTTTGAACATTACAAAAAACGGGCAGGCACAAGTCAACCTGCAGCTTTCTGATGGCGAGCATTTCCGCCGTGATGTTTATTCCATTACAAACCGGGTGCTTTTGACGATTCTTTCTGCTGCCCTGTTTATCGGATCAGGTCTTGCCTCGGACATTTACAGCATTCCAAAGTGGTTTGGACTCCCTTGGATCAGTTTCCTCGGATACAGTCTGTCCGCCCTTTTATTGCTGATTGTTCTTATACAGATTTTCCGACGGCGCAAATAAAAAGGAGAAGAACCCCCTCACTTTTTCAGGATTTCTTCTCCTTTTTCCTACATTCTATTTTTCTGAATCAGTCGTTGTCTGTTTTACATTCACACCCTGATCTTCAAAGTCTACTTTTTTCCATTCTTTTTTGTCTACCTTGATGTCAGTCTCTTTGCGCCATGTTTCCACCTGATCTTCATACTGTTTCTGCTTGCGCTCTTCTACGATTTCTTTTTTCTTCTGATCTGTTGCCTCACGATCCAGCTTGCTTGTCAGCTTCGCCACATAGATTCCATCGTCTGTCTCAATCAGGCTTGTCACGTCCCCTACATTTTCCAGCGCATCTGCCGCCTTTAAAAGATCTGCGTTCAGTGTGCTGGACTCAGAATCAAATGTCGCCGTCTGCACTTCTTTTTCTGCCGAAGCAGCTGCTGCATTCATGTCCTTGTCCGGATCTGCGCTGACTGTATCCAGAAAGGTCTGTGCCTTTTCTTTTTCTGCCTTCTTTTCATCGTCAGTCATCTGAACAGACTGTCCGGAATCATCCTTCTTCGTATAAGAGAACTGGACATACTCGATCTTCTTTTGTGCTGCATCCTCATCTGAAACATTTTCATCCACGCCCTCTTTCATTGGTGCATCCATCTTCTGCTGAATCGTAGCAAGTTCCAGATATTCTTTGACATATTTTTTATATCCGGACACAACTTCTTTGTCCTCCAATGTGTTGTCTTCCACAAACTCCTCTGCGGCTTTGTCGATCTTCTTCTTTTCTTCGTCTGTCAACTCCACTTTATATTCAGAAGCATGCTGTTTTACAAGATACATATTTTCCAGAGACTCTAAAATACTGTCTTTCATATTCTCCTCATATGTCTTGCCTTCTTCCACTTCCTGGCTCCACATTGTGTCCGCACTCATCCCCATCAGGCCTGCATAAAACGACTCATACTGCGCCTGCTGCATACGCGCATAAAAATTAGCAACACCATACGAAACCTTCTCTGTTCCGACCGTTACTACTGTAGCATCATTATCAGGGGCAGCACTGCATCCTGTTATCGTAACCGCCGCTAAAATACCGGCAACTGCGGTGATCACACCTCTTTTTTTCAATCCAACCATAAATTCCTCCTCTAATTGTACCTAATTATTTCATTATAACGTCTTTTTTCTCCTCTAACAAGCTCTTTATATCATTTAAGAGCTTTTTCACAAGTTCCAGAACCGTTTCATCCTTTTCCTTTTTATTTCTACCCTTTTTATAATAGACAAAATACGGCACTGCCTCCGCCTTAAACACCAGATTTCCCCGGTAGCTCTGAATCAACGGAGGAATTTTCTGCGGATTGACCTTCGCTTTTTCATACATGGTAAACCGGAATTCTTCTCCTTTTTGTTCCACTGCCGTCACATAAGCTGAATGTGCAAGCGCTTTAAGACCTGCGATCTGAAGAAGCTGCTGTACCTTTCTTGGTACATCCCCGAACCGGTCGATAAGCTCCTCCAGCATATCATCCATCTCTTCCTCATCTTCAATTCCCGCGATCCGCTTGTAAATATCCAGCTTCTGATATTCGTTCGGAATATAGGAATTCGGGATATACGCATCCACATTCAGATCCATCACGGTCGTATAGATTTCCTCCTCGGTTCCGCCTTTTAACTGTTTTACCGCTTCATTGAGCATCTTGCAGTACAGATCATATCCGACAGCCTCCATATGCCCATGCTGTTCTGCACCCAGAAGATTTCCTGCCCCACGAATTTCCAGATCCCGCATCGCAATTTTAAATCCGGAACCAAGATCTGTAAACTCCCGGATTGCCGCCAGTCTTTTTTCCGCCACTTCCTTTAGCAGCTTGTCTCTTCGGTACAGGAGAAATGCATACGCCATCCGATTGGATCTTCCCACACGCCCCCGCAGCTGGTACATTTGAGAAAGTCCCAGACGATCTGCATCATGGATGATCATCGTATTGGCATTGGAAATATCCAGTCCGGTCTCAATAATCGTTGTTGACACCAGCACATCAATGTCTCCGTTGATGAAATCATACATGATATTTTCCAGCTCATGCTCCGCCATCTGCCCGTGAGCAAACGCCACTGTCGCGTCCGGAACAAGTTTCTGCACATGATCTGCAATTTCCGCAATATCACTTACCCGGTTATATACATAATACACCTGTCCGTCCCGATCCAGTTCTCTTTGAATAGCTTCACGGACCATCTCATCATTGTACTCCATCACATATGTCTGGATCGGCATCCGATCCATCGGCGCCTCTTCCAGCACGCTCATATCGCGGATTCCAATCAAACTCATATGCAGCGTCCGCGGGATCGGCGTGGCAGTCAGCGTCAGTACATCCACATTTTCCCGCAGTTTTTTAATCTTCTCTTTGTGTGTCACGCCAAATCGCTGCTCTTCATCTATGATCAAAAGTCCCAGATCCTTAAATTCCACATCCTTTGACAAAACACGATGCGTCCCGATCAGAATATCCACCAGTCCTTTTTTCAGATCTTCTGTTGTCTTCTTCTGTTGGGCAGGCGTCCGAAACCGGCAGAGCAAATCCACGCGCACCGGAAATTCTTTCATCCTCTGCACAAACGTGTTGTAATGCTGCTGTGCCAGAATCGTTGTCGGCACCAGATATACCACCTGTTTTCCGTCCTGGATCGCCTTAAATGCAGCCCGAATGGCAATTTCCGTCTTTCCGTATCCGACGTCTCCGCAGATCAGGCGGTCCATGATCTTTTTGCTCTCCATGTCCTGCTTGGTATCGGCGATCGCCTGCAGCTGGTCATCGGTCTCCTCAAACGGGAACATTTCTTCAAATTCCTTCTGCCAGACCGTATCCGGTTCATACTGATATCCATTCTCCTGCTGCCTTGCCGCATACAGCTCCACCAGATCCCTGGCAATCTGTCTGACTGCCCCGCGCACCTGATTCTTTGTTTTCGTCCACTGGTTACTTCCCAGCTTGTTCAGCTTTGGCTTTTTTGCATCTGCTCCTGCATACTTCTGGATCAGATCCAGCTGCGTTGCAAGAATATACAGGCTGCTTCCTCCCGCATAAGAAATTTTCATATAATCTTTGGTGATCTTATCTACTTCAATCTTTTCAATTCCCTGATAGATACCCAGACCATGATTTTCATGTACCACATAATCTCCAACCTTTAATTCGGAGAAACTTTGGATTTTCTGTCCTTCATATAGTTTTCTGCGTTTCTTTTTCTTCTGTCTGCCAAAAATATCTGTTTCAGAGATCACCATGAATTTCAGCATCGGATATTCATATCCCTGTGTCACATGCCCGTATGCCACCATAATTTCCCCCGGCTGCACTTCACGATCCATATCTTCGCTGTAGAAGCTGCTCAGATCATAATCCCTCAGATCTTCCGCCAGGCGCTTTGCTCTTGTCCTGGAACCAGACAGCAAGATCACCCGGTACTGATTTCTTTTCAGCCGCTTCAAATCCCTTGTGAGCATCTCAAAACTGTTGTTATACGGATTGACACCCTTCGTCTGAATATAATCTGTTTCCCGGATCTTTAACCCCTTACACTTTCCTTCCAGCGCGGTAAATGCCACTCCATAAAACTGATTGATCCGGTTTAAGATTTCCAGCACCGGATAGACCGTAAGCTCCTGCGTTTCTTCCAGCCCGGCCTCTTCCCGCTTGCGGACGCTCTCCTGAAATTCCTCTTCAATCTCATTTGCTTTTTCAATCAGCCTCTGCGGCTCATCCAGAAACAGGATCGACTCTTCTGTCGGAAAATACTCCAGAAAAGACTGCTTCTTCTGACTCTGCAGTTCTGCTGCCGGATAAATCTCAATTTCCTGCAGGTTTTCAATCGAACGCTGACTTTCTACGTCAAATGTCCGGATCGAATCTACCTCATCGCCCCAGAGCTCCACACGCACCGGAACCTCTTCTGTAAGCGGAAAAATATCCAGGATCCCGCCGCGCACTGCAAACTGTCCCGGTCCTTCAATCTGTACTTCCCGCGCATACCCAAGGCAGGAAAGTCTCTCCTGAAGCTTAGTAAAATCAACAGTATCTCCGGATGAGATCTGAATCCGCTTCGAAACGATCTCCTCTGCCGGAGAAAGCCCGTCCAGAAAAGCATCCATAGTCGTGATCACTGTAATCTCCTGATTCTTTTGTCTTGTCACCATACTGCGAATCACTTCCATCCGCTGCTTCATCAGATAATTTCCTTTGATATCCGCATGGTAAAACAACAAATCTCTTGCCGGATAATACAATACCCCGGAATCTAAAAAGCGATATTCTTCATATGCCTTCTGCGCTTTTTCTTCACTGGAAAAAACGATGATCTTGTAAGAAAAACCATCGCCAAGCGCATACATCAAATGTGTTTTTTGTGAATTGACACAGCCTGCGATCTGCAGAATCCCCTTTTCTTTCCTTCGCTTCTGTAAAATCTCCTGATATTCTGCAAGTCCCGCAAGCGGTGCGATAAAAGCCTGCATCATTTTATTTTTCCTTCTTTTTCCGATTATACTCGTTCATTGCAGCCTCGATATTGCCTGTCACAATCTCCTTCACTGCACAAACTGCATGTTCATATCCCTCTTCCATCTGTTCCTGTTCTTCTTTTGAAAAATGTCCCAGCACATAATCAGCCAGATCCCATTTCGGCGGTTTTTCTCCCACACCTACTTTAATACGGGGAAATACCTGTCCACCCAAATGGGCAATGATATTTTTGATCCCGTTATGCCCTCCGGCACTTCCTTTCGCCCGAATCCTTATCTGCCCCACTCCCAGGCTGATATCGTCATAAATGACAAGAAGCTCCTGCTCTTCGTCCACTTTATAATAGTCCAGAAGACTTCTGACGCTTTCCCCGCTCAGATTCATATAAGTCTGAGGTTTTGCCAGGATTACCTTCTGCCCCTCAATCATTCCTTTTCCGATATAAGCTCTGTGTTTTTTCGTATCTACATCAATATTATATTTTCGTGCCAGTGCATCTATTACTTCAAATCCGACATTGTGTCTCGTTCCCTCATATTCTGGTGTCGGATTTCCAAGTCCTACAATGATAAACATAGTTGTCCACCTCTTCTTTTTCCAATCTGTCCTTTTAAACTGCGTTACCTATTTTACAGGATTCCCCGGCTTTTGTCACGCAAAAGACGGGAATATTTTCCGGATATGCCTCATAAAATGATAAAAAACAAGGGGGATTATTCTTATGGATTCCAAAACAAAAATCGTTGTCCTTCACACAAAGGAGCTCATCTATACTGCTGTGTTCGCGCTCCTTTGTATTCTTCTGATCGTGCTGCTTTTCGTCATGTTTGGTCCCGGACATACAGACAAAAAGCAAACATCTCACAAACAGTATACACCTGGTACTTACACATCCACCCTCACACTGAACAACACAAATCTGGAAGTGGAAGTATCTGTGGACAGCTCCAGGATCAATTCCATCCGGTTTGCCAACCTGGATGAAACCGTGACTACAATGTTTCCTCTGATCCAGCCTGCGATCGAAGAAATTGCCGACCAGATTTATGACACTCAGTCACTGGACGCCGTGGAATTGTCCGATGACGCGCCTTATACTTCTCAGATCATTCTAAATGCCATCCGGCAGGCCGTAGAAAAAGCCGCAGTCAACAAAACTGCGGCTTCCTGCATATCTTTGATTGTCTTTTACCCTTCCACGATCAGATAGCGTCCACCTGAAAGCGGGAATACTTCAGATGCCTCTTCGAGTTCTTCCGCATCCATATTCTCCACGTCTGCACCGCTCTCCTCAAAATATTCTCTTACTTCATCCAGAGAATCTACTACGACCGCCATACAGTCTTCCAGAAAAGCCTCTGCCTCTTCCATTGTCTCTGCCACCGGCTCGTCAAAAAGCTGCGATTGTTTTTTCAGAAACGTAAGCAGACATTCCTCATCGTATTCATTCATGCTCCGTTACCTCCCTTTTTTCTCTTCCCATGCGGATATCAGTTCCAGAAGCTCCTGTGCCGTATCCACGATATACGCTGCGTTCGCTTCCTTTAAGACCTCTCTGCTTCGAAATCCCCAGGAAACGCCTATCGTGCGCATCCCGGCTGCATGTCCGGTCCTGATATCTACCTCGGAGTCTCCGATATAGATGGTCTCTTCAGGAGTCGCTCCCATCTCCCCTGCAATCTGAAGGACTGCTGTCGGATCCGGCTTTCTCGGCACGCCTTCTTTCTGTCCCTGCACTTTAAAAAAGAGATCTTTTCCAAATACAGTTTCCACAACATGAACCGCCTGTCTGTCCGGTTTATTGGAAAGAACAGCGCATCTGATTCCCTGCTCTTTTAATGTACCCAAAAGCTGCACGATTCCTTCATAGGGAGCCACATGATACATACAATTCTCATTGAAGACTCTCCCATATATTTCCATCGCTTCCTCCAGCCTCTCAAAAGCTTCTTCTGACGCGGCACGCAGTGCTTTTTCCAGAAGAACTCTGCTTCCGTTTCCCACAAACATCCGGCACTGCTCTCTTGTAATCTCTGGCAGTCCCATCTCTTTCATGGTCAGATTCACAGAAAATGTAAGAGAATCCAGCGTATCGGTCAGTGTTCCATCCAAGTCAAAAATACAACTCTTATACATCATCGTCTCCATCTCCTCCATCTATTCTACGTGTTTATCATAGTATGAAGTTCTGGAAATTTCAACCGTAAAATCATTTTTATGCAGTTTTCTCTGAAATTTTGTTACTGGAAAGAATAACAGCCTTTAGCCCAACAGATATTGTTTCATTATTTTCAATGCATTTTTTTCCAGCCGGCTCACCTGCGCCTGCGAAATCTGAATCTGTTCTGCCACCTCCATCTGTGTCTTTCCTTCAAAAAATCGAAGCTGGATGATAAAACGTTCCCGTTCATTGAGGCGTTCCATCGCTGCCTCCAGCGACAGCTCTTCTACCCAGTTTTCTTCCCGGTTCTTTTTATCACTCACCTGATCCATGATATACAGCGTATCGCCTCCGTCGCTGTATACCGGTTCATGAAGACTGACCGGCATCTGGATTGCATCCAGTGCAAACACGATATCTTCCTTGGATATCCCGATCTCCTCAGCAATTTCCTGCACCGTAGGCTCTTTGGAATATTTCTTCACAAATCCTTCTTTGGCGTAGATTGCTTTATATGCCGTATCACGCAGAGAACGGCTCACACGGATAGAATTATTGTCCCGCAGATATCGTCTGATCTCACCGATGATCATCGGAACTGCATACGTCGAAAACTTCACCAGTCTTGAGGGGTCAAAATGATCGACTGCTTTCATCAGTCCCACACAGCCGATCTGAAACAGATCATCGGCATTTTCACTGCTGGATGAAAACCGTTTGATCACACTGAGTACCAGTCTTAAATTCCCCTTGATATACTGTTCTCTTGCGTCTTCGTCCCCCTCCTTGATCCTTGCAAGAAGCTCTTCCTTTTCCTCTTCTTTCAAAAGCGGGAGCTTCGCTGTGTTTACCCCGCATAATTCCACTTTATTTCCTGCCATTTGTGAATCCTCCTGTCCTGTTTCTAATTAAAAGAATTCACCATCTGCAGGCAGTCTATGCGGTTTTACGGAAAATAAAAAAAGTTTTACTCCTTGACAAGCTCACGTATCCCTCTATGCCCTCTTCTTCATTTTATTTCTTTTCTGACTCTTTTTCCTGCATTTTGTTTCTGATTGCCCGCCGAATGGCAAAAATGCCAAATACTGCGATTCCTCCTACTGCCACACCGATCAAACTGCAGAAAATCATAAAAAACACATATGCCGTCATGCCTTTGCCTCCTTCTAATTATTTAGTCTCTCATTTGACAAATCAAAGTCTTAAATCTGACAGTCCCATACAAAGAAAAAGCAATGTGCATTTCTAAATTTCAAAAAGAACTTTCTTTTTATAAAATTTGTTCCTGTTCAATTCTTGCCGCCTCTGCTTTCCAATATTCCATAATATTTCTAACCATTTTGATACATTCTTCCTTTGCAGTCTTCTCATCATAAATCTGGAAATCACTAAATGTATGACCACATGGTACTAGACTTCCTTTCATATCTTTTGCCTCCTATCTTCATTGTACCATTTCACGTATTCAGAATCATTAACAAGCCTCATTTTTTCTCACAAAAAACCACGGATGAGATTTCTCCCATCCGTGATTTTCTCTTTCTCACTATTCCCAACGATCCCATTTATCAGCAAGATTATTGATCTGACTTTCAAATTTTGCTTTGTCTTTATTCGGAATTCCCTCTCGTTTGTAAATAACATCCAAAAGTCTTCTTCCTGCTGCGATAAGACGCTCAAATGCAGCGTCTGCTTTCTTCTGGGATGGCTTCTTGCCTTTCACGGCAATCCGCACACCTTCGTTTAAGATCTCATTCGCAGCCAGATCGACTTCCCCGTTCGGGAATGGCGCCCACGTCGGACATCCAAGCGTCTCTTCTACTTTCTGCGCAAATTCTTCTGTCACAGTGTCTTCGCCATGCACCACAAATACATGCTGAAGCGGTGTCTTAAATCCTTTCAGCCATGCTATCAGACCATTCATATCTGCATGACCACTGATTCCGTGAAGACTTTCAATTCTGGCATGAACCTCGATCGGCTCTCCAAACAGCTTGATATTCTTCTCACCTTCCAGAAGCCGCCTTCCTAATGTCCCGTTCGCCTGATATCCCACAAACAGAATTGTACATTCTTTTCTCCACAAATTGTGTTTCAAATGATGACGGATCCGTCCTGCGTCACACATACCCGATGCAGAAATAATTACTTTCGGCTTTTCGATAAAATTAATCAGTTTCGAATCATCACTTGTAACGGATGTCTTCAACCCCGGAAATACCAGAGGATTGATCCCCTCATCCACCAGTTTGATTGCTTCTTCATCGAAGCATTCCCGCATATTTTTTGTAAACACTTTGGTCGCTTCAATTGCCAGCGGACTATCCAGATATACCTCAAAATCAGAATATTCCGGCAAAAGTCCATGTTCTTTGATCTCCCGGATGAAATACAGCATCTCCTGCGTACGTCCCACTGCAAATGACGGGATCACGACATTACCGCCTGCATCAAAGGTTTCTTTCAAAATTCTCGTAAATTCAGAGACATAATCTATCTTCTCCGAAGAATGTACCCGGTTTCCATAGGTGGATTCCACTACCACATAATCTGCGGTATCCGTACACCTTGGATCTTTGATGATCGGCTGATTCACATTCCCCACATCTCCTGAAAATACGATCTTCCTGCTAATCTCACCTTCGGTAATCCAGACCTCAATACTTGCCGAACCAAGCAAATGGCCGACATCTGTAAACCGGATTTCCACCCCATCGCAAATATGAAGCCGTTCTCCATATCCACATGGAACGAAAAGATTGATCGCAGCCTCTGCATCTGCCATCACATAAAGCGGCTCAAACTCCGGCACTCCGGCACGTCTTCCTTTCCGGTTGCGCCATTCAGCTTCAAATTCCTGAATATGAGCGCTGTCACGAAGCATAATGTTACATAAATCCGCTGTGGCAAATGTGGTCAATATCTGCCCTTTAAATCCATTCTTGCACAAAAGGGGCAAAAGACCTGAATGATCGATGTGTGCATGTGTCAAAAATACATAGTCCACTTCTCCCGCTGCAATGGGAAGTCCTGGGTTTTCATACAGGTCCGGTCCCTGCTCCATACCACAGTCAATTAAAATATTTTTCCCCGCTGCCTGCAGCAAATGACAACTTCCGGTCACCTCATGGGCTGCTCCTATAAATGTAAGTTTCATATAGCTTCACCACCCTTTTTTCTCATTATAACACCTTTTTTACGGAGTGAAAGCACTTTTTGAGGATTCTTCTAATTTATTCATAACGCACGATTTCCCGCTTCAATCTCTGCATGATCTTTTTCTCCAGACGGGAAATGTATGACTGTGAAATTCCCAGTAAATCTGCTACTTCTTTCTGAGTTTTTTCGATTCCATCAGGATTATCCAGACCAAAACGCATCTTGACAATCAGCTTTTCTCTGCTGGACAACTGGTTGATGGCACGCACCAGAAGCTTTCTCTCCGCTTCCGTTTCCAGATCCCGATAGATGGTATCCTCCTCTGTTCCGAGGATATCAGACAACAGCAGTTCATTGCCGTCCCAATCCACGTTTAAAGGCTCATCAATGGAAACTTCCATTTTAGTCTTACTGTTTCTTCGCAGATACATCAGGATTTCATTTTCAATACATCGGGATGCATAGGTCGCAAGCTTGATCTTTTTGGTTGGATTGAATGTGTTGATTGCTTTGATCAGACCGATTGTTCCGATCGAGATCAGATCTTCTACTCCCACTCCGGTATTATCAAATTTTTTTGCTATGTACACGACCAGACGCAAATTGTGCTCAATTAACATTTTTTTTGCTTCCTGATCATATTCTGATCCGAGTCTTCTGATCACCTCTGTTTCTCGTTCTGTCTCCAACGGAGGCGGCAGCACTTCAGACCCCCCGATGTAATGAACCTCTTTCTGATTCGGAAACAGCAGCCCTTTCAGACTGGGTACTACTTTTAATTTAAACTGCTGCGGCATTGCTACTTTTACAACCATTTTTTCTTCCTCCTAATATTTCAGGGTTGATGATCATTTGATACATCCCTTGTTCTGATATCTGTTCTTCACATATCCCGACCAGCGGACGATAAATCCACTGTTTTTTCTGTACAATATACATTTTCTCTAATTCAAATACCGGCATGACACCACTTTTTCCTACTGTCCGATATGGAATCAGATGAAACCCTTTCAAGTTTTCCTTTTCTCCGGTCAGCTTTTCTATTGTGCTTTGCTCTAAAATACATACCGGCTTTTCACTCAGCGGATCTTTCAACACATTTCCGGTATCCCAAAGCCCGCGTATCTCACAGCAGCTTCCTTCCTGATACAAGATGATCCGGCAAATCTTGAGTTCCTCCTTCTGAAGCCGGCACAAAAACTCCCAGATCGCGCGGATTGTGTAATAGCAGCCAATCACAACAGCAAAATAGAGACTTGTGTATTTCACATAGGGTTTTAACATTCCCAGAATCCCGCCAATCAAAACGGAAACAAAATACAATAAAATATAACACTTTAAAAATTCCGAAAAGCTGCGAATTTTAAGACCGCATACCACCATCCCGCTGCTGACAAGCATATGAAGCACTGCCATTGTGATTCCCACGGGCAGCCGCAAAATTACCACCAGACAGGAAAGTCCTGATCCGACCAGACCGCCTGCAATCACTCTTTTCGTACTGCCCGGCATCTTCATCAAGGCTTTTACAGAAAACAGGATAAGGACGTCCATCATAAAATTCACCAAAAACATGACATCTATGTATACTTCATAGTACATGTTCCACCCTCTTTCTCGTTGGTACTAAATCGATTTGGCACTCAAACAAGATTTATTATAATCAGAATCATTTTGAAAATTTGTCAGAAACTGACAGAGAAACAGACTTTATTTCGACAACAATCGTGTGAAAAGGAAAAAAGGACAGGTCTCTTGTCGAAACCTGTCCCAAACTGACTTTATTATTTTTTAAAGAAATCCGGAATCTTAATGGACTGCTCTTTTACTGTGCTTGAAGGCACTCTTCCCTGTCCCTGAAGGGTCGGGATTGTGGAATTTCCTGTTGTTGTTCTTCCTGCACCGTACTCTGCTGCCGGTGTTCTTGCAAACTTGTCCGCATTTGGAAGAATAGATCCCATCTTCTGCTGTCCTTCCAGTCTTGCTTTTAACTTGGATGCACTTCCACCCACATTGTGAAGTCCTGTTGCAATAACTGTAATTGTAGCTTCATCAGATCTTGTATCATCATACATCGCACCGAAGATAATATTTGCATTCTCTCCTGCAAGTTCCTGTACATAATCAGCAGCATCAGATGCATCCATCAGAGTGATATCACCGGAAATATTAATGATAACGTGTGATGCTCCCTGAATCGTTGTCTCAAGCAGCGGACTGGCAACAGCCTGTTTTACTGCCTCCAGAGCCTTGTCATCACCGCGTCCCTCACCGATACCGATGTGTGCGATTCCCTTATCCTTCATAACTGTCTGAATATCTGCAAAGTCAAGGTTAATCAGAGAAGGTACGTTGATCAGGTCTGTGATACCCTGAATACCCTGCTGGAGAACCTCATCCGCTTTCTTCAATGCTTCCGGCATTGTCGTTCTGCGATCTACTACTTCCAGAAGTTTATCATTCGGAATCACGATCATCGTGTCTACATTCTCTTTTAATTTATCAATACCAGCCAGTGCATTCGCCATTCTTGTACGTGATTCAAAACGGAACGGCTTTGTCACAACTGCAACTGTCAGTGCGCCCTGCTCTTTTGCGATACGTGCGACTACAGGAGCTGCTCCTGTTCCGGTTCCACCACCCATACCACAGGTGACAAATACCATGTCAGCGCCTTTGAGTGCTGCGGAAATCTCTTCTGCACTCTCCTCTGCTGCTTTCTCACCTACTTCAGGCTGTGCTCCCGCACCAAGTCCTTTTGTAAGCTTCTCGCCAATCTGCATCAATGTTGGTGCTTTGCATAACTGCAGTGCCTGTTTATCTGTATTCACTGCTATAAATTCTACACCTGCAATCTGCTCATCGATCATACGGTTTACCGCGTTGTTACCGCCTCCGCCGACTCCGACAACAATAATTCTTGCAGCTGCTTCTGATTCGTTTGTCTTAATCTCTAACAAGGGTAGTTCCTCCTTCGTCGTCCTATCAACTTATTTTATACATCCCATCATAAATATGTATGAACAATAGAATTCAATAAGTATATAATATAGTCTTTCACGCAAATAATCAATAGATTTTTGTGTATTTTATGTTTTTTTTATTCAGTTGTTTCTCCTTCACCGGTTCCTGCTGCAGATGTCTGATCCGTCTGTGCAGCTTCAGATTCTCCTGACTGATTTTCGTCCGTCTGTCCGGCGTCCTGGCCCTCATCTGCTTCTGTTTCCGCTGCTTTCTCCGGTACAAAACGCACGGAAGTACCGGACGTTTCATAATTCTCCAGGTACAGTACACCTGCCTGCCCCGCAAACTTTTCATTAAGCTTCTCAAGGATCGGCGAAATCTGTGCGATCTTCATCTCATAGTTTCCTTTTCCCAGCTGCACTGTGACCACTCCGAAAATCAGATTGACTCCTCCGTCACTGCAGGTAAGCCGGTCGGAAGAAAGTTCATATTTGTTGGAAAGTCTTGTCACCTCCACGATACGTTCAAAAATATCCTGATCTGTGACCGGGAGTTTTTTGTTCATTTTCACTTTTTTGGTATTAAGCTCCAATCCCTCGATAAACGGCGCCCCGGGAATCACTTCCGTTGTCTTTAACGCAGCTGTTCCGTCCTCATCAAAATACAAAAACTCTCCCTGGTAATCAAAATAACCAAGAAACTCCTTCTCTTTTACCTTCATCACGACCGTCCATGGGTTTTTAATTGAAACTTTCACGGATTCGATCGCTGCCGGCTTTGTCACATCTCCATAATTATACTTCCACCAGATATAGATGGAGTTGAATGCATACTTGTCTTTTTGAACCCATTTTACCAGTTCTTCGTCCTGACAGTACTGGTTTCCGGTCACCTCGATCTTCCTTGTCTGAAACAGAAGAAATACCGCAAAAAATAACACAAGTACCGACAGGACTGTAATCAGTGCCGCCATTCGAATCTTCTTTTTCTTTTGTTTCATAAGGCTTCCTCCTTTTCTTTCTCTGCTTATTCTACCAAATTAGACACACTTAACACAAGCCCCATTTCCAACAGCAGAAATACCACCGAAGTTCCCCCATAGCTGATAAAGGGGAGCGTGATCCCGGTATTGGGAATACTGTTCGTCACAACCGCAATATTCAAGATCACCTGAATCATCATATGCGCCATCGCTCCTGTTGCGATCAAGGCACCGGTCAGATCCTTCGCATGTGTTGCGATCACAAAAAAGCGCCAGATCAGAATCAGAAACAATAAAATGATCAGGCTTGCTCCGACCAGTCCCAGTTCTTCACAGATGATAGAAAAAATCATATCATTCTGGGCTTCCGGCAGAAATCCCAACTTCTGTACGCTTTTTCCAAGCCCTCTTCCAAACAGCCCTCCGGAACCGATGGCATAAAGTCCCTGCAGTGTCTGGTACCCTTTTTCATACTTTTCCGGATTTCTCCAGATTGCAAGTCTCTCCAGACGATAACTTTCCAGTGCCAGAAATATCCCCATAAACCCTGCCGCTGCCGCACCCATTCCAAGAAACTGGGCATACTTCGGACTTGCCACAAAAACAAGTGCTGCCGCAATTCCCAGGATAATAATGGCCGTACTTAGATTACTTGCACCTACCAGGCCTACCACAGGAAGAACTGGCAGCATAACTTTGACAAGTGTTGTAAATTTTTCCATCTTTCTTGCCTGGTTTGAGATTACGCAGGACAAATATAAAATGACTGCCACTTTCGCAAACTCAGACGGCTGAAAAGAAATGGGTCCCAAAGAAAGCCATCTTTTGGACCCATTGTACTCATCTCCTATAAACATGACTGCTACAGACAGAACGATTGCAGTGACATATCCAAGCTTTGCAAAAGGAATCCACCTGTGATAGTCGATCCCTGCCACAATAAACATGCCTGCCAGTCCCAACGCTGTCGCAAATCCCTGCTTTTTCAAATAGTAAAAAGAATCATGGAACTTTACCCGGCCATTATAGGCGCTGGTACTGTATAGCAGTATCAGACCAATCCCGACCAGGAGCAATACCACCACAAGCAGAGTATAATCATACCGCTGCTTTTTTGCCGGATGCTTCAATGCAGATCCACTCCTTATAATTGATTTACAAGTTCTTTGAATTTATCTCCGCGTTCTTCATAATTCTTAAACATTCCCCAGCTTGCACACGCCGGAGACAAAAGAACTGCATCTCCGGGTTCTGCCTGTTCTACACAGATATTGACCGCCTCTTCAAACGTATCTGCAAGAATCGTATCTGTAAATCCCAGCCTTTTTGCCGTCTCATTGATCTTCTCTTTTGTCGCTCCGAGAAGCACCAGTTTTTTTACCTTACCGTCAAAAGACTGAATCCACTCATCATAAGAAGAATCCTTGTCATATCCTCCGCCGATCAAAAATGTAGGCCTGTTCATTGCCTGGATTCCTTTGATCGCGGCATCCGGATTTGTGCCTTTGGAGTCGTTGTAATATGCAACCCCGTTCTTTTCTGCCACAAACTCGATCCGATGTTCCACTGCCGTAAATTCCCGAATGGTCTTACGGATGATCTCCATCGGAACGTGATACGCTGCCGCCATAGCCACAGCTGCCATTACATTTTCATAATTATGCATTCCAAGCAGTTTTAATTCATCCACATGACAGACTTTCTCCGGATTTTCTCTGCAATAGATGATATTGCCATCTTCCAGATAAATTCCTTTTTCCAGTCTGCGGCGGCTGGAAAAATAAATCACCTGCGCTTTGACTCTTTCTCCGAATTTTCTGGTCACATCATCCTCATAATTCAAAACACAGACATCTTCTTCTGTCTGGTTTTTTGCAATCTGCTCTTTGGCTTCGATATAAGCTTCCATCGTGTGATGGCGGTTCAGATGATCCGGCGTGATATTCAAGATCGCACTGACTTTGGGACAGAATGTGTGAATCGTCTCAAGCTGAAAACTGCTCATCTCTGCCACAATAACAGAATCATCCTTTGTCTCCCGCACAACGCTCGTGTAAGGATTGCCGATATTGCCTACAACAAATGTGCTTTCCCGGAAATTTTTCATGATTGCACCAAGCAGTGCTGTCGTGGTCGTCTTTCCATTTGTTCCGGTGATTGCCAGCACATCCCCTTTACCAAGGACATATGCCAGTTCAATTTCACCCCAGATCGGAATCCCTGCATCCCGCATCTGATTCACCGATGGTAAATCTGTCGGAACACCCGGACTCATCACAACCAGAGAAAGCTCTGAAAGAAGCGCCTCGGGAAATGCTCCGAGAACAACGCTTACGCTCCCCTTTGCCTGTCCTTCGATCTGTTCTTTGATTCCTGCCGCATCCAACCTGTCATTCCCATCATACAATACGACTTCTGCACCTTCCTGCAGCAGCAGAGCCGCAGCAGAAACACCACTGATACCGGAACCAAACACCAGTACTTTTTTGTCTTTAAACTTCATGTCTATACCCCCATTAATGCGATCAGACAGAGCAGTGCAGTCACAATTGAAAATACTGCCACAACTCTTGTCTCTGACCAGCCGCACAATTCAAAATGATGATGGATCGGTGCCATTTTAAAGAAACGCTTTCCACCGGTCTTCTTAAAATATGTAACCTGGATCATCACCGATGCCACTTCCACCAGATAGATCAGCCCTACAATAATGATAAACAACGGCATCTGCATCATATACGCCGTTCCTGCCACGAAACCGCCCAGTGCAAGAGAACCGGTGTCTCCCATAAACACACTCGCAGGATATACATTAAACAATAAAAATCCAAGGAGCGCACCTACAACCGCACAGGTGATCGGCTCTACTCCGCTCTTTGTTCCAATAGCAACCACCGTAAAGAACGTAGCTACCAGAACCGTCACGCTGGATGCCAGTCCGTCCAGTCCGTCTGTAAAATTCGTTCCGTTTACAGTACCGATCACTGCAATAAATAAAAGCGGAACTGCCAGCCAGCCGATATCCCAGTATTTTCCACCGGAAAACGGAATCAGCATAGACATCGGAATGTCTGCCACTTTAAACACGTAATATGCAAAAATTGCTGTCACCACCAGCTGGAGTGCCATCTTCTGTTTCGGATACAGACCGTCTGAACGTTTCATCACAACCTTCAGATAATCATCCAGAAATCCAATCAGACCAAAACCAAGCGTCAGAAACAGGATCGGAATCACTTTCGGATAATCTTTTACATAAAACAGGGACGTGATAACGACACTGGCCAGAATGATAATTCCTCCCATGGTCGGCGTTCCTGCCTTCTTCAAATGAGACTGTACTCCCTCTTCCCGTTCTGTCTGTCCCATTTTCAGTTTTCTAAGGAATGGTATTACGATCGGTCCGAGCACCAGGCTCAAAGCAAACGATACCAATACCGGTATTACTACATGATAACTCATACTTCCACCTCTTCATCTCTTTTGTTTCAATATCTCAATTAGTATACCGCATTACCTACTGTTTTTCAATCCCGAGATATGGAAGGACATTGTCAAAAATACTGCGAAGGACCGGTGCGGCGATCGTTCCTCCATAATAAATCCCCTGCGGATTATGGATCACCACCATTCCCAGTACCTGCGGATCCTCTGCCGGTGCAAATCCGATAAAGGAAGAAATGTACTTATTCGCACTTCGCGGCAGTGTCTGAGAGGTGGCTGTCTTTCCGCCGATGGAATATCCTTCGATATATGCATTTTTCCCGGACCCATTGGCAACAACTCCCTCCAAAAGTGTCTGCATCGTTTTCGATGTTTTCTCTGATACCACACCTGATCTTTCTTCATAGGACAATGTTTCCAGCACATTTCCTTCCCTGTCAAGAACGGCTTTTCCGAAATGCGGGGTAACTCTTCGCCCTCCATTGATAATGGAACTGACTGTCACTGCCATCTGAACCGGCGTAACTTGAAATGACTGTCCAAAACTGATGGTGGCAAGCTCCACCAGACCGATATTTTCCACCTGATGCATAATGGTTCCCGCCTCTCCCGGCAGATCGATTCCCGTCAGATCCAGAAGTCCGAATTGCTGAAAATAGTCATAAAACCGCTCTGCTCCGAGACGCAGACCAATATCGATAAACACCGGGTTGCAGGAATTCTGAATTCCCTGAACAAAGGTTTCACTGCCATGTCCGCCCACTTTGTGACACCGGATTCTTCTGTCTTCTACCATGCGGTATCCCGGACAGGAAAAGGTATCCTCAGGTGTCACGACTCCCTCTTCCAGGCAGGCTGCAGACGTAATGATCTTAAATGTGGATCCCGGCTCATACGTATCATTGATACATCGATTTCTCCACATTGCATTTAACGCATCCTGCAATTTTTCTCCTTCCAGTTCTTCTCCTGTATTCAATTCAAACGGATCATTGAGATTAAATTCCGGCACATTGACCATAGACAGAATTTCTCCGTTTTGCGGATTCATCAGTAAAATCGACACTCCGTCCGCCTGTTTTTCCCGCATGACTTTTTCAGCCGCCTGCTCACAATATTTTTGAATATTATAATCCATACTGATCTCCAGCGTTTTGCCGGCCACAGGCTCGATCCGGCCTTCCGCGACCGCATCCAGTTCGATTCCTCTTGCATCCGTTGTCGTGAGAATGGTTCCGTTGCTGCCTTTTAATGTCTCTTCATATTTCACTTCCAGACCAATGATCCCCTGATTGTCTCCTCCTGTGAATCCAAGCACCTTGGATGCCAGGCTGTCATACGGATAATATCGCTTATAGTCTTCATCCACCTTGACTCCATCCAGATTATACTCCCGGATCTTATCTCCCACTTCTTTTTCCACGTTGGTTTTTACTTTTTCCATGGAAGAGACCTTCTCCACTCGCTTTCTCACCTCTGCCTGATCCATTTCAAGCTCTTTTGCGAGAATTTCCGTCACCCGTTCCGGTTCCTTGATCTGACTGTGGATCACAGAAATCGTACACACTGTTTTGTTTGTAGCAAGCACAACGCCATTTCGATCCACGATTTCTCCTCTGGCTGCCTTGATCTTACGTTCCCGTTTATGCAGATCCTCGGCTCGTTTCTGATAATACTCGGCATCAAACACCATCAGATAGACCAGTCGCCCGATCAAACCTGTCAAAATCAGAAACGCGCAGGTAAACACTACCAGAATTTTCTTTTTATGATACGTTTTATTTTTCATAAAAAAACCTTACAGAAGACTTTATACAACATATTTTCTCTTCTGTAAGGTTATTCCTGTTTTATTCTGTTATTTCCGATGATTCCGGAGAGGTTGCCCAGCTATCATAATCCGGCTGGTAGTTCGGATCGATATAGGCGCCATCCTGATTACTGTAGGTATCTTCGAAGTTCTCATCGAAATCCTGCTGTACGTCTTCTCTTACACCGCTGTCCTCTGGCAGTGCATCCCCGTTTCTTGTAATGTTCAGATATGGAAATGCTTCCGCCATGATCTTCTGTGACAGCTCCAGAACATACGAACTTAATTCCTGATTTTCCACATTTGGCTCATCGATGACCACATAGATCACAACTTCCGGATTTTCCTGTGGTGCATATCCAATAAAAGAAAGCAGATAGTCTCCATTCCCTCGCGGAAGCTTCTCCGCTGTTCCGGTTTTTCCGCCAATGTCGTATCCCTCTACATTTGCCGGAACTCCGGTTCCGTCTGTCATTACCGCGCGAAGCGCTTCTTTGACACGGTCAGAAGTCTGTTTTGATACCGTTTTTCGAAGCAAAGTCGGATCGTTTGTTTCAATCACGTTTCCGTTTTCATCCTGAATCTGCTTCACCACATGAGGCTGATAATAATACCCGCCATTGATCAGAGAAGAAAATGCCGACACCATCTGTGTCATCGTTACATTGAAACTCTGCCCAAAGGAAGACGTTGCAAGATCTGTCTCCCCCATATTCTCTGCAGTAAAGATCAGATTTTCTGTGGACGCCTCTCCCGGCAGGTCAATTCCTGTGTACTCTCCAAATCCAAAGATATGCTGATACCGGATAAAATCTTCCACTCCGATCTTATCGGCCATAGCCATCAGAGCCACATTGCAGGAATTGGCGATTGCCTGATCTACATTCTCTGTCCCATGCCCTGACGTATTGTGACATTGAATATACCAGTCACCTTTCCATGTACCACCCTGGCATACATAGGTTTCCTGACCGGTCAAAGCTCCGGTCTCCAGACCTGTGGCCAGAGTAAACGGCTTGGCTGTCGATCCCGGTTCAAAGGCATCACTGACGCAGAAATTTCTCCAGAGATTGTTCATTGCATTCAGCTTATCATCATCTGACATTTTTGCCAACGCTTCCGTCGTATACCACGGCGTCAGATCTCTTGGATTATTCAGATCAAAGTTCGGGTACGAAGCCTCTGCAAGAATCTCTCCGCTGTTCGGATCCATTATGATCACAGCCGTATTCTTACTTCCCAGCTCATCCTCCCGTTCTTCTCCTTTGTGTGCCTCATTAAATTCCAGAATATATTTTTCTACAATGCTCTGCAGTGTAACGTCGATCGTGGACACTACCGTATTTCCATTCTTTGCCGCTTTCACAGTACGTTCTACTGAAGAAGCACTGTCAAAATATCCATATTCTCTTCCGTCTGTACCGTTAAGAATATCATTGTATGCACTTTCAATGCCGATTGCTCCCTGATTTCCGGATACGGAAAATCCGATCACATCACTTGCAAGACTGTTGTAAGGGTATGTACGCTGGTAATCATCCTCCAGCCAGACCCCCTGAACATTCGGATATTTTTTATCATCCTCGTCAATTTCCTGGAATTTCTTGGCATCTTCATAAGAAACGCCTTTTTTTAAAACCTCGTAACGGCTGTCCGGATTTGCCTTGATCGTATCCCTTACTTCTTCACTGTCAATACCAAAGCATTCTTCTAAAACGTCCAGTGTGGAATCGATATACTTATCGCTCTCTCCCTCGTCTGTCACAACCACCACATCCAGGATCACATTATACACACGCTCACTGGTCGCTACTTTTGTTCCGTTCCGGTCTACGATATCTCCTCGTTTATACGGAATGGTCCTGCTTCCATACTGCTGTTGGTTCAGAACGATCCTGGTATACTTTCCACCTTTGAATACATTGATATACGTAATTCTTCCGATAAGAACAACAAAAGCCAGTATAATTGCCACAAACAGCATTACCAGCTTCTTTTGCATCCTTTTCGGAAATTTTTTTGTTAAAAATTGAAATGGATTTTTTCTTCGTCTTCTTGTCATTACATCTTCCTATTTTGACACGTCCTTTGACTTTGCAAGAATCCCGTCAGATGGTATCTCATTATACTGCTTCACGTAATCACTGGTCGGGCTGTCATACTCCACCACATTACCATTCGCCGCATATACCATGCCAAGTTCATTCATTGCTTTGTCCCGGATTTCCTGCAGATTCACAGAATCTGCTGCCGCATTGTATGCCGTATCATTCGCCTCTGTCAGATCTGACAGCTCTTCCTGAAGAGCCGTGATATTTTCTGACCTCTGCACGAGTTCTGACTGGAGCTGCAGATATACGACACAGATGAAAACCGCACAAACAGCCGCCACTGTCAAAAACCCTGTATAGATCGGGCTCATATCCAATGCACGCCTGCGGTTCTTTTTCACCTGACTGCTTGTCCGTTTTTTAGGACGTACTTCCACTGCTTGTTTCTCCTGATTTGGCAATACCTTCGGCTGATGCGCTACATTTCCATAGACGTAGAACTGTCCAGATCTGTTTCCTGTATTAGATTGTCTTCTGTATGTAGTTCTCTTTCCTGCAGCCATTTGGTCTGCCCCTTTCCACGTACAATCTGCCGGGCTCTCCCCTTCCCGGCAGATTTTATTTTTTCAGATACTCACCCTCATTTTTTTCAGCTTCGTTCGAAAATGCGAAGTTTGGCACTTTTTGAACGGCTGTTATACATCAACTCTTCCTCAGAAGGAAGAATTGGTTTCCTTGTGATCACTTTTCCTTTCGATATGTTTCCACATACACAAACCGGAAAGTGACTTGGACAGGTACACGGATTTTCATTCTTTCGGAATGCACTCTTTACAATCCGATCTTCCAGAGAATGAAACGTGATAATACAGATCCGACCTCCCGGATTCAGCATATCGATCATATCATCCAGAGTCTCCCGAAGTACATCCAACTCTCTGTTCAGCTCGATCCGGATTGCCTGAAATGTCCTTTTGGACGGATGTCCGGATGTTTTCTGAAACTTCATCGGAATGGCTCTTCTGATAACTTCATTTAACTGTCCTGTTGTCTCAATTGGATGCTTTCCGCGCTCCATCACAATGTGTTTTGCAATATTCTTTGCAAATTTATCTTCTCCATAATCACGGATGACACGGTAAAGTTCCGCTTCGCTATAGTCATTGACAATGTCTTTTGCTGTCGTAGTCTGTCTCTGATCCATCCGCATGTCAAGCGGCGCATCTGTGCGGTAAGAGAAACCGCGCTCCGCCGTATCTAACTGATATGAAGACACTCCCAGATCGATTACAATCCCGTCTACCTTGTCAATTCCTATTTCATGGAGCCTCGGTTTCATATCACAATAATTGCTCCGGATTATTGTTACTTTCTCCCCGAAACCGGATAATCTGGCGCCCGCCGCTTCAATCGCGTCGGCGTCCTGGTCTATTCCTATAAATCTCCCCTTGTCACTTAAGCGGCTTGCGACTTCATATGCATGTCCTCCCCCGCCAAGTGTCGCGTCTACATAGATGCCATCCGGCTTCACCTTCAGACCATCTACTGTCTCTTCAAGTAAAACTGATGTGTGTTTAAATGCCATAGAATCCTCCATTCACTCTCTGTCCAGAATCAAATTCGGATACCGATCGCCTCCATACGTTCTGCAATCGCATCCAGATCTTCTTCACTGACCATACTGCGCTCTTCCCAAAGTGCTTTATCCCAGATCTCCACGCGGTCCTGAACTCCCACCAGGACAACGTCCTTCTCCAGATGTGCAGCTTTTCGAAGTGATGCAGGTACAGAAACTCTCCCCTGCTTGTCAAAGCTGCCTTCAGAAGCACTTCCAAAAAAATAACGCTTGAAAATTCTGGCATCCTTGTTCATCCGTGGTAAGGTATTTAATTCAGCAACAAACTGATTCCATTCGTCTTGAGAATACACAAAAAGACACCCTTCCAAGCCATTACAGATCACAAAGCTTTCTCCCAAGTCATCTCGTAATTTGGCTGGAATGATGAGTCGGCCTTTTTCATCAATACTATGATTAAACTCTCCTAATAACATCTGGAATCCCTTCTAAAAGCAGAACTCCACTTTCGCCCCACTTTATGCCACTATTCACCACTTCCTACCACTTGAAACCATTGTAAACCACCACGCCCCCTTTTTCAACCCTTTTTTCACATTTTTCACATCTATGTCACAATTCTGTAAAAATTTGGTTAAAAAAAGAACAGGCTTCCAAAACCTGTTCTCATATCATTCTTTATTCTTTTATTCGCCAAGTCCGCTCAGATAATTATTCACCGCATCATAATTCACTTCTGCCACTTCCCGTTCCTGCTTTGACTCATGAGACACATATGCGGAATATCCGAGCCATCCCACCAATGCCAATGCAGCCAGTGACAGTACACACTTTCTGACAATGTTCATAATGCGCTGCTTTTTCATGTTCTTCTTCCGATTCGCCTTTTCCTGTTTATAGCGGTCTACTTTTTCCTGACTCATATCTAAAAGCTCCTTTGTCCCCTATGTATTTGACAGCTTCTGTCCTGCACTCTTTCTACATAGTGTACCACATCCGACTCTAAACTACAACAATAATTCCTCCGTCATTGGCATAAACCGTACTGATCCCGGATGTATCTACGATAAAACTGGACTTCACTGCAAACCGTTCTTTTAAAAGGCGCTGCACTTCTTTTGCTCTCTCCTCACAGTTACAGTGTGCAATAGCCAGAATCTTATCTCCTGCATTGACCACATCTGCTGCCACGCAGTCCGCCATCTTCACAAGTGCTTTTTTCATGCCTCTCGCTTTTTCCTTCTGACAGATCGTTCCCTGCGGAGTAGATCCCATGATCGGTTTGATATTCAAGGCTCCCGCTACCAGTGATTTGATTCCCGTAAGTCTTCCGTTCTTTCTTAAAGTATCCAGATTCTCCAGTACAAAATAAGTGTGCTGCTCCTCAATATAACACTCTACACTTTCCACAACTTCTTCGAACGTCATCCCGGCCTTTTCACACTGCTGAACCTTCAATGCGATCAAAGTCTCTCCTACTGAAGCGGAGCGTGAATTAAATACATGAATCTGTTTTTCCCCATATTCTTCTTCATACAGATTTTTTCCAAGAACCGCACTGTTATATGATCCGCTCAATTCTGCCGATAGTGTCACCACATAAATACGTTCGGCATCGCAGTGATAACTTTCCATATATCTTTCCGGAGACGGACAGGATGTCTTCGCACAGGATGTACTTTCTGCAATCTTTAAAAGCAGCTCTTCCTGCTTCAAGCTGTCATCATCTGTCCACTGAGTGTCTTCTATCTGAATTCCGAGAGCAACGTGTTCAAATCCTCCGTCTGCTTTCATCTCCGGCGTAAATTCTCCGCAACTGTCAACAATTACTTTATAGCTCATGTCTTTCCTCCCAAACCACACTTTCTTTTTCCACCATCTATTATATGTGGTTTTCAATACTACGTTACTTAATATACCACACTTTGTGTCGGATGAAAAGACATTTTTATATCTTTTGCTTTTCCTATTCTGTCTGAAGCTTAATTCTCCTGGATACACTCAGGGCAAGTCCCATCTCCGTCATCAGGAACAGAACCGAAGTTCCTCCATAACTGACAAACGGAAGCGTAACACCCGTTGTCGGGATCATGTTCGTTACAACCATGATATTTAAGATCACCTGCAGCGCGATATGTGCAAAAATTCCGGTCACGATCAGTGAGCCGTACAGATCCGGTGCATTTCTTGCAATAAACATCAATCTATATAGAAGAAGTCCGAACAGGATCAATACTACGATTGCTCCGAAAACGCCAAGTTCTTCGCAGATAACGCTCAGAATCATATCATTCTGCGCTTCGGGGATCATACCAAGCTTCTGCGTGCTGTTTCCAAGACCTTTTCCGAAGAATCCCCCGGATCCGATCGCATACAGTCCCTGAAGCACCTGGAAGCCGGTGCCATCCGAGTGCCCTTCCGGATCCAGCCATGTTGTGATTCTTCCGATTCGGAAATTATCACTGTTCGTCGCATAAACCGCAAGTATGGCCACTATCACGATCAAAATTCCTGCTCCGATGGCAGCGATCATCAAAAACGGCTTTGTCTTCGGATGTGCCACAAAAATCAAGACACAGGTAATCGCCATTACGATCACGGCAGTACTTAAGTTGTCTGTAAGAATAAACACTCCACCTGCTGCCACCCCGCCATAGATCAGAAGTCTCCGGATTCCAAGCCAGTCATTGACTTTTCTTCCCATCTTACAGATCTCACAGGAAATAAACAAAATAATCGCGATCTTTGTAATCTCAGATGGCTGCAATGTCATATTTCCCGGAAGCTGGATCCATCGTCTGGCTCCATTGATCGTTGTTCCAAGAGGCGTCTGCACCAGCGCCATCATAATCATGGCAAACACATAGATTTCAAAAGAAAAAGCTCCATAAACATGATAATCAATCCTGGAAACGATCAACATAACTCCAAAACTGCCCGCACTGATCATTGCCTGTTTGATAAAATAGGACATGTCATCCTGAAAATCCGCCTGAGCGCTGTACGCACTGGCACTATAGAGCATAATCAGTCCAAAGCAAGTCAAAAATATAATGACCAGCATCAGATTATAATCAAAATACGTGGTCGGCACACTGCTTTGCGCAATCTCTCTTTTCTCCCGTTTCTGTCTGGCAGAACGTCTGCTTTTCGTTTCCCCCTGCTCTCTTCTGCGAATCGGCTGTACCGTTTTGCTGCTCATAACATCTCCCCTGTTTTTATTTTACTCGGTTATCTTGCGCTCATTGCCGGATGCACCGGTTTTCCATGTTCAAAAAACCGGTCATACCATACAAGGAAAATGTAGACAGTCCAGATCTTCCGACTGTTATCTGTCTTTTCATTTGCATGTTTTGCATGCTTGTGTTCATCCAGCATTTTCACAAGAAGCTCTGTATCAAAGAATTTTTTTGCCGCATCAGAAAGAAACATTTCTTTTACCCGATTGTAATACGCATCTTCTTTGAGCCATACCCGGATCGGAATCGGGAATCCCAGTTTCTTCTTCTCTGCAGTCTTACTGCGGATCACCTTTTCTGCCGCCCCGCGAAGTGCCACTTTTGTCTTCGGTGCTCTCACTTTATAATGCAACGGCAGTGTCTGGGCAAGCTCCAGTACTTTTTTATCCAAAAACGGGACACGCACTTCCAGAGAATTGGCCATTCCCATCTTATCCCCCTTCATCAGAATATCATGTACCAGCCAGAGATGCATATCCACATACTGCATCTTGGTCACAGAATCCTTGTCTTTCACGCGCTCATACAGTGGTGCAGTCACCTTCTGAATTCCCGGCTTGCAGCCTTTTTTCAAAATACGGTTCGCTTCTCTCTCTGTAAAAATATTCGTCGCATTGGCAAAATAACGTTCTTCCAGAGTTTTTCCGTGACGCATCAGGAAGCCTCTTCCTTTCATGCCTCTTGGAAGGCATCTCTCTGCAAAATTTCCAAGCATTCGTCTGATCGGCATTGGAATTTTATTAAACGAAGTATGCTCCAGAGGCTCACAGTAAATATTATATCCTCCGAACAATTCATCCGAACCTTCTCCGGACAGCACTACCTTTACCTTCTTCGCTGCTTCCTGACTCAGAAAATAAAGTGCGATCGCCGCAGGATCTGCCACCGGTTCATCCATATAATACTGGATATCGGACAGATTGTCCCAGTATTCCTGTGGAGTGATGACTTTTGCATCATTTTTCATGTTGATGCTTGCTGCAAACTCTTTCGCATCCTGAATCTCGCTGTATTTTCCTTCGTCGAATCCAACGGTAAAGGTACGATCCACCTGACCTAAATATGTCAGATAACTGGAATCCACTCCACTGGACAAATAGGAAGCAACTTCTACATCACTGATCTTGTGCATCTCCACAGACTCTTTCATGACTTTTTCAATGTCATCTACAACTTCTTCAAAGGATTTTGTCGTATCTCCTGTGAAATTCGGTTCAAAATACCGTTTGATCGTCATTTTCCCGTTCTCATAAACGAAATAATGGCCCGGCTGTACACAGAACACGCCTTTAAAGAACGTCTCATTGGTCGGAACAAACTGAAAAGACAGGTAATTTCCCAATGCATCTTCATTAAACACTTTATCAAACTTCGGATGCTCCAAAAAAGATTTGATTTCTGATCCAAACATCAATGTTCCATTCATCTGCGCATAATAAAGCGGCTTAATACCAAAAATATCCCGCGCTGAAAACAGTCTTTTTGCCTTTTGATCCCAGATTGCAAATGCATACATTCCGCGAAGACGGTAAACCAGTTCTTCTCCCCACTGCTCGTATCCGTGGATCAAAGTTTCCGAATCCGTATTGGAAACAAATGTATGTCCAGCCTGAATCAGTTCTTCTCTCAGTTCCTGATAGTTATAGATCTCACCGTTAAATACAAGCACCTTGCTTCTGTCCTCGTTATATAATGGCTGATCTCCGCTTTCTGAAAGATCAATGATTGAAAGACGCCGGAATCCAAGTGCCGCATCTTCATCCACAAATTTGCCGGAACTGTCCGGTCCGCGATGGATGATCGTATCTATCATATTCTCCAGCACCTGTTCTCTGTTCTCAACTTCTCCTACAAATCCTGCAAATCCACACATATACTGTATATCTCCTCTTAAAACTTATGTAACCTGTCCTTAACATTCCCAGTTTTCAGACAGGTTATGTAGACTCTTTTTTCAGATCCGGACAGTATCCTGCCCGCAACAACGCCTTTTAATATATCACATGCTATACTTAAATCCAAGAAAAACCTTACTTTCTCGTTTTCTTCATTCCGAATGAAGTGGCCTTGCGCCGTTCTTCCCACAACTGATGCCGGGCTTTTGTCAGCTGCTCCTCCAGATCTTTTATCTTTTCGCAATAGTAGTTTTTTTCCTCTTGTTCGGAAAGAATATCAAACCGGTATTCTACTTCCAGCCATGCAGGTCCGCCGTCCAACTCCGGAATATCCATCAGGTACTGCGGATCATCCGTCAGAAAGAGACTCTTTCCACGATCTGTAGAAACTGCATTGACTGGTTTCATCTCGTGTTCCACAGATCTTCCATTGATCTTCACACTGCAGATCTCACAACGGCACGCTGCATTGCATGGATCAAAGCGCATCATCTTTGCATTTTCCAGAAGCCAGGATTTTTGAATCTTATATCCTGACATACTCGGCCATGTCTCGCTGTCCTCCTCGCAGAAACCGTTTCCGATATCATAGTAACACTTAGATTCCTGACATTCTTTTCCACTGATATATCCGGACACAATATCGCTGTAGAATTTCATTCTCTCTGCTTCAATTCCCGAATAGTATGTCCTGCATTCTGTAAGCTCCGGAGATGCCATCAGTTCTTCATACATCTCATCAAACCGGCTGGCATACTGATAATCCACCGCAGCGATCTTCTGCCAGAGCGGCAGCCACTCTCCTGCCGGGCCATATCCTTCCTTGATCTCTTTTAACAGTTCATCTGATGTCTTTTTTTCAAATCCTCTTCCCGAAAAATTGTTCCGCTCAGCAAGACTGAAATTGGCTTCTGTCAGATATCCGGGACCTCCCAGATAATCATAAACATAAACCGGAACGCCCATTGCAAGACACCTCGGTACGGTTCTTCCAATCGTAATGACCAGATCATACTGCTGCAAAAACTCTGCATTCACCTGTTCCGTGCGATACCCAAGTCCGATCAGATCCACCTGATAATACCCGCCCATCTTTTCCTTGAGCTCCAAAAGCTCCTGCGGGATATGATTGGAAATGATCGCGATCTTATCCAACGCTCTTTTGTATCCTGCATACTCGCTGCTTCCTTCAAAATACTCTGCTTCCACACAGTTTTGAAAAACCCGTATCTTCGTTCCTTCCGGAACCTGCATGGCTACCATATCTGCACATTCAGGACTGACACACAGAATGAAGGCCGCTTCCTGCGTACAGACCGGAAGATTCTCCATGGCATTGATCACACTCAGCTTCGAGACAACCATTCGTTTATATTTTAATCCGTACCGGCTCACAAGATAATCAAACACCGGGAAATGCTGGATAAAGACAATCTCAAATTCCATCTCTTTGAGTGCCTCTTTCTGACATTCAATCACTGTGATCCCCTCTTCCAACTCCTGCAGAAGTGGATAAGACTTCTTATATACAGCAATCACCACATCATATCCCTTTTCTTTGAACAGATGTGCAAACTCCAGCACATGCAGCTCAGATCCTGTAAACTTCTGAAAATAAAGGTTGGTAATAAGTACTTTTTTCCTTTGTTCCATCTTACTTCTCCCTGTCTCCCCTGTTTTCCTCTTCTACCGATTATAGCAGACGCGGGAATATTTCTCCACCCGATAATTGCCTTTTTCAAAATCGAACAAAAAAAGACACTCGCCAAAGTGTCCAACTTGTGATCAATCGGGGTGACAGGATTCGAACCTGCGACCTCACGGCCCCCAGCCGTGCACTCTAACCAAACTGAGCCACACCCCGTCGTGCAACTACCGTTTTTCATTATACAAAACTTCCCGAAAAAAGTAAATGCCCTTTCGAATAAAAAGTCAGGCAGAGTTATCCTCATAACTCCGCCTGCTTTTTTATGAGCGCTTACATCCGCAATTCGGATTTTTATCAAACTCAGGATTGAATGCATAGAAGTTTTTGCTGTCCAGGTGTTCCTGCACGATCCGAAGATTTTCACCGAATCTCTGGTAATGCACGATTTCACGCTGACGCAGGAAACGAATCGGATCACAGACTTCCGGATCTTTTACAAGCCTGAGAATGTTATCGTAAGTCGTACGGGCTTTTTGTTCTGGGGCGACTTCGTAAGAACAACATTACACAATATAATATGAAGATAAAACAAGCTATCCTACATAGTTCCAGTGTTTTCAATATTTAGGCGTTCAGAAATGAGCGTCTTTTTTCATACCAAAAATCGAAAGGAGAAAGAGAAATATGAATAAGCTAGTAAAGCGATTGCTGACAGGAACGCTTGCTTTTGCAACGATTCTCACGGCATTACCAGTGACGGCGGTTCATGCTTCCAGCAATCAATACTGGACAGAATCAGCAGAACGTGTCGGCTACATTGAACACGTTATGAATGATGGTTCTATCAAATCTACATTCAATGAGGGACACATGAAAGTTGAGGGCGAAACTGCCTACTGTGTGGACATCAATACCAGTTTCAAGAATGGATATAAAACACGTTCTGACGCAAGCACCCGCATGAGTAGCGATCAGATTGCGGACGTTGCTCTTTCTTTAGAGTACGTCAAGCAATATACCGCTTCTCATACGAACTTGAATTATAAACAAGGTTATCTGTTGGAACAGTGTGTTGTCTGGCAGAGATTGAGTGAACAGCTCGGCTGGCAATGCGATAACGTCAGAGCTTCCTATAATGAAATCCCACAGGCGGTACAGAATGAAGTGTACGCTGGTGCGAAAGTATTTGTGAAAGCAAACAAGGGACGCTATGAATGTGGCGGTTACATCTACACTGGCGAAGGACAGGACATCGGACAGTTCTGGGCGAAGTTAAATGTGGGAAATGCAAAGGTCAAAAAGACTTCTTCCAATCCCACGGTCACAGATGGCAATGCCAACTATTCCTTTGAGGGTGCGACATTTGGCGTCTATTCTGATAAGGGCTGTAACAGCCAGCTTGCCACACTTACTGCCGATGGAAACAGCGATACCAAAGAAGTTGAGGTAAAAGCCGGAACAGTTTACATCAAAGAGCTTTCTGCTCCAAAGGGTTACAAGCTGGATTCTACTGTACATGCCTTAAATGTGGAAGTTGGAAAAACAGCGACTTTGACTGTTGCTGACACTCCAAAGGTCACCGAAACTTTGATTGATTTATTTAAAATCGACATGGAAACAGGAAAATCCACTCCACAGGGAACTGCTTCTTTAGAGGGTGCAGAGTTCACATGGAGCTATTATGACGGATACTACAATGCAGACAATCTTCCTGCAAAGGCTACCCGTACATGGACAACCAAAACCGTTGCAGAAAAAGACAGTGACGGAACTATCCATTATGTATCCAGACTTGCCGACAGCTACAAGGTATCCGGCGACAGCTTCTATACACAGGACGGTAAAAATGTACTGCCACTTGGTACACTCACTGTCACAGAAACAAAAGCTCCTAACGGCTACTTATTAGATGGTGCATATATGCAGGCTGACGGAAGTTCTGAACAGATTAAGGGGACGTACCTTACACAGATTTCCGAAGATGGCGAACTTACCGTACTTTCTGGAAGCAACCAGTATTCCGTATCTGACAAGGTTATCCGTGGCGGTGTAAAAATCCAGAAACGTGACCTTGAAACAAAGGATACCAAAGCACAGGGAAGTGCGACCTTACAGTACACAGAATTTAATATCATTTCCTTAAATGACAGTCCTGTACTGGTAGAGGGAAAATTATACAACAAGAATGAAACTGTCAAGAAGATTCAGACAGGCATTGATGGAATTGATTCTACTTCTGCTGACTTGCTTCCTTACGGAAATTACAGATTAGAAGAAAGTAAAGCACCAGAGGGCTACTTAACAGATGGTGCAAAAGCAATCGACTTTTCTATCACGGAAGATAGAAAAATCGTGGACTTGACTGACAAATCTCACTCTGTCTACAACCAGATTAAGCGTGGCGATATTGAGGGTGTAAAAATCGGTGCAGGTACACACAAACGCCTTGCAGGTGTTCCATTCAGAATCACAAGCAAGACAACGGGAGAATCCCATATTGTAGTTACTGACAAAAACGGTCAGTTCTCCACTGCTTCAAGCTGGGCTTCCCACAAGGTCAATACCAATGCCGGAAAATCCAGTGAGGACGGTGTATGGTTTGGTACATCTGAACCAGACGACAGCAAAGGTGCATTACTTTATGATACCTATGTGATTGAGGAATTAAAGTGTGATTCCAACGCCGGATTTAAGCTGATTCCAGCATTTGAGGTAGTCGTATCCAGAAATAAAGTGACCGTAGATTTAGGGACACTGACCGATGAATACGAAAAAGAAATCACAATCCATACCACAGCTACCGACAAGAAAACAGGCGAAAAAATGATTGTTGCCGGAAAAGACATCAAGATCGTGGACAAAGTCACACTTGATGGCTTGGAAGTTGGAACAAAATATAAACTTTCCGGCTGGCAGATGTTAAAGGAAGAAAACGCCGAACTTCTGATTGACGGGAAACATGTAGACAGTGATTACACATTCACTGCTGACAGCGAAAAAATGACGGTTGAGATTACCTACAGTTTTGATGGTTCAGCTCTTGGCGGTCAGAACCTTGTTACATTTGAGGAATTGTACGATATGAGCAATCCGAAAGAGCCTGTCAAGGTTGCCGAACATAAAGACATCAACGATGATGGACAGACGGTTCTTATCACGGAACGTATCATCACAATCCATACTACTGCTACGGACAAGAACGGCAAGAAAGAAATCGAAGCCGAAAAAGATGTAACGATTGTGGATAAAGTCACATTAGATGGTCTGGAAATTGGAATAAAATACAAACTTTCCGGCTGGCAGATGTTAAAAGAGGAAAATGCAGAACTTCTGATTGATGGAAAGAAAGTATCCAATGATTATGAGTTCACAGCCGACAGTGAAAAAATGACGGTAGAGATTGCCTTTACCTTTGATGGTTCTTCTCTTGGTGGCAAGAGCCTTGTTACATTTGAGGAATTATACGATATAAGCAATCCAGACGAACCAAAGAAAGTGACGGAACATAAGGACATCACAGACGATGGACAGACTGTGACAATCAAGGAAGTGCCGGAAGTCCCAGACACACCAAAGGATACCGACACGCCGGATACACCATCTACGATTACTAAGACAAGTGACAGTCCAAAAACAGGCGACAATACCAATATCTATGCTTATCTTGCCATGCTCGGTCTTTCCTGCGTAGGGCTTGGCGGTATGCTTTACTTCAAACGCCGTAGAAAGAAATCATAAGGCGGTAATGTAGCGGTTGGTAGAGCGTTCGAGGTCGCCACCCTTTTTGCAACTTCACGCTCCCGTGAAGCTCTGATTTACGGGAGCGTGAAGTCCACTAGGGGCGTGGGGAGTGTATCTCCCCACAAAGTACAGCAGGAAAGAAACTAAAACAGAAAGAAAAGAGGTCAATCATTTATGGAATTAAGATTTGTCGTACCAAACATGGAAAAGACATTCGGGAACTTGGAGTTTGCCGGAGAAAATACTACGGAACAGCAGAGAATCAACGGGCGTATGGCTGTCATTACCAGAAGCTACAACCTGTATTCCGATGTGCAGAGAGCTGATGATGTAGTTGTGACACTTCCTGCCAAAGCTGGCGAAAAACATTTCTTGCCGGAGCAGAAAGTAAAACTTATCAATCCACGAATCACTACCGATGGCTATAAAATCGGGGAACGTGGATTTGTCAATTACATCTTACTTGCAGACGATATGTTACCAGTGGAAAGTAAATAAGGGGGTATTAAGATTATGAGATTAGCAAATGGAATCGTCATTGATAAAGAAAAGACTTTCGGAGTGTTGAAGTTCTCCGCATTACGCCGTGAGGTTCATGTACAGAATGAAGATGGAACGGTCAGTGAAGAAATTAAGGAACGCACCTACGATTTGAAATGCAACACACAGGGACGCATGATACAGGTATCTGTTCCGGCGACTGTGCCGTTAAAAGATTATGGCTACAACGCCGAAGTGGAACTTATCAATCCTGTTGCAGACACGGTAGCCAATGCGAATTATCGTGGTGCAGATGTGGACTGGTATGTAAAGGCAGACGATATTCTTCTAAAGAACAAAGATGCTCATGCCGGAAATCCACAGAACAATGCCCCACAGCAACCGCCGAAGAAATAAGTCTGTAACCTATGATTTTCATTGTACTGGTCAGATGTAATTGATATAATATATATAATCATATTGATGTGTCTAGTTGATTGTTCATATTTAAATTTAGGCTTGGAAAGGAGAGGTTTTATGAAGAGAAAAATACTTGCAATTATTCCGATTGTCATGTTAATAATTTACCTGTCTGCATGTGGCAGAAAGGAAACATTGTATGAAATTCCTGATTTATCACAATATAAGACAGATTATGTGGGTGATTCTTCAAATGTTATAAATATTGTAAGTAAACAGGATTATCCAGAGGGCTACTCTTATGACAGCATAGAGATACAGTCTGAAACAAAACCTTATGGATTAACAGTTTTTCTAAAAGCTGAACCATCTGCGTCTATGCTTGAAGATGAATTACAGGTTAATGCAGATATGACATTTGATTTAATTGGTAATTTAGGAACACTTGATTATAAAACAGCAGATAGCAAAGAAATTATTGCATCGTATGAACGGTAGAGTGATTGTTATTTATAGAATTAAGAAAATAGGAATTTTAGGAGGTGTATTTATATGAAATTAGCAGATTTAGCAACAGGTTCTGATGTGATAGTGTGGATTGTCTTTGTGATATTTGCTGTACTTTCTATAATTTTACTTTCTGGACACGGAAGTTGGTTTATTTCTGGATATAATACAGCTTCAAAAGAAGAAAAGGAAAAATACGATGAAAAGAAGTTATGTAGGACAATGGGATTTGGAATGTCCATTATCGCAATTCTTGCATTAACTATGGTGTTATTGGAAAATATTTTACCTGCATTTTTTGTATATATTGCATTGGGGATTATTTTGGTTGATGTTGTGGTAATTATCATTTTAGGGAACACGGTATGCAGAAAGTAACAACTTCCAGTTTTATAAGTTAGCTTATATGTCCCAAACAATTAAACCAACATTTAAGGAGATGGGAAAATGAATTTTACCGATGAAAAAGATTACATCATGCGAATGATAAAAGAAATGGTAAGAGTATTATTTTCATTAGCCTTTGGGAAAAAGTATGTTTCTGTTGAACTTGAAAAAGAAAACAAGTATGAAGTATCGGGAAAAAATTTGAAAAATTTTCTTAATATGATTGATTTAGGACAGATTAACGAAGCAGAGAACATACTTTTAGATAGCATTGACTATACAAACAAAAACGAAGTAATGGCGGTGGCTCTTTTTTATCAGTACCTTAGTGAAAAAGATAATCAGTTTTTGGAAAACAACAATTATACAAAAGAAGAAGTGCTTTCTGGTTTCAAACAATTACTTATGAAATCGGGATATAGAGATTTGCTTTATTTGCTCAAATATGATGAATAATACAGAATTAAAAATTCAGCCTTTATAATTTTATATTTATATTCACAAAGCAGTTAGTCTACATGATTGACTGCTTTTCTTACGTCCAAAGAAAGGAGTTTATATGAAAGTATGGAAAAAATCTAAAGGTAACAGGATTCGTGCCAGTGATAAATCACTGGTCTATCACTTTTGTATCGGCTGGCTGTTGCTCCTGTTCATTGCGGTGTTCCTGCTTCTGAATCTGAGACAGCTTCTTGTTACCGACTGGAAAGATTTTAACCTGCTCCATGCCGGAATCACATGGACTGCCTACAATTCCATTACGGTTCTGATAGCGACTGGTGTTTGTGCATTGGTTGCTTTTCTCTACTACCGTTATGGATATGACCGTATCAAGCGGTTGCTCCACCGACAAAAACTGGCTCGTATGGTACTGGAAAATAAATGGTACGAAGCAGAAACTACCAAAAACAACGGTTTTTTCACTGACCTGCAAAGCAGATCAAGAGAAAAAATCGTATGGTTTCCAAAAATCTATTATCAGATGGATAATGGTTTGCTCCATATCTTGTGTGAAATCACAATGGGAAAATATCAAGAACAGCTCCTGTCCTTAGAGGAAAAGTTAGAGTCGGGGCTATACTGTGAAATGACCGACAAGACACTGCATGACGGCTATATCGAATACACCCTGCTTTATGATATGATAGCAAACCGTATTTCGATTGATGAAGTGATTGCTAAAAACGGCGGTCTGCGGTTAATGAAAAATCTGGTATGGAAATATGATTCACTCCCTCATGCCCTTATCTGCGGTGGTACTGGCGGTGGAAAGACCTTTTTTCTATTGACCATCATCGAAGCACTGCTTAGAACCAATGCAGATTTGTACATTCTTGACCCGAAGAACGCTGACCTTGCAGACTTGGGAACAGTCATGGGAAATGTCTACCACACGAAAGACGATATGATTGACTGCGTCAATGCCTTTTATGAGGGCATGGTCACACGCTCGGAAGAAATGAAACTGCACCCGAACTACCGCACAGGGGAAAACTATGCCTATCTGGGGCTTGCTCCACAGTTCCTTATCTTTGATGAATATGTGGCGTTTTTGGAAATGCTGACGACAAAGGAAAGCACTGCCCTGTTAAGCCAGCTAAAGAAAATCGTTATGCTCGGCAGACAGGCTGGATACTTTCTGATTGTAGCTTGCCAGCGTCCAGACGCAAAATATTTCGGAGATGGTATCAGAGATAACTTCAATTTCCGTGTGGGGCTTGGTCGGATGAGTGAACTTGGCTATGGTATGCTCTTTGGAAGTGATGTGAAAAAGCAGTTTTTCCAGAAGCAAATCAAAGGGCGTGGATACTGTGATGTAGGAACAAGTGTCATATCGGAATTTTATACTCCCCTTGTACCAAAAGGATATGATTTCTTAGATACGATTGGAGAATTTGCACACATAAGGCAGGACGGACTGGTGGCGTGCGAAGCGAAAGCCACAGGTACGGACTAGCCTTGCTGGTGTGGCGGTAGCCACGCCAGCATATATCAAGCCCCTCGGTATCTAACAGAGGGGCACAAATCACAAGGAAACATACACAAAAGTTATCGATTCTTGGCTAAAATCAAGCGTTTGGTAGCTTTTTTTACTGCTGTGACATCTGATAAAAAATGTCACAGTTTTTTCGTAAAGGGGGTATCGCACTGAATGATACAGAGTGGATACAGGATTTTGCAGACAGGCGTTTGCAGTACGGTGTATCCCAGACGAAACTTGCGGTCATGGCTGGAATCAGCCGTGAACATTTAAGCCGTATCGAATCCGGCAAGGTGGCGGTCACAGAAGAAATGAAAGCGAAACTTTTGGAAGCTCTGGAAAAATTCAATCCAGAAGCACCGCTTACCATGCTATTTGATTATGTGAGGATACGGTTTCCGACACTGGATATTGGACATATCATTAAGGACATTTTACAGCTCAATATCCAGTACATGATACATGAGGACTTCGGGCATTACAGCTACACGGAACACTATTACATCGGAGATATTTTCGTATACACTTCTCCCGATGAAGAAAAAGGTGTCCTGCTGGAACTGAAAGGAAAAGGCTGTCGCCAGTTTGAAAGCTATCTGCTGGCACAGGAACGGAGCTGGTATGACTTCCTTATGGACGCTCTTGTGGACGGCGGTGTGATGAAACGCCTTGACCTTGCCATCAATGACCATACAGGAATGTTGGATATTCCAGAACTGACTGAAAAATGCCGGAATGAGGAATGTGTATCGGTGTTCCGTTCCTTTAAGTCCTATGCTTCCGGCGAACTGGTCAAGCATGAGGAACAGGACAAGGCTGGTATGGGCTACACGCTTTATATCGGTTCATTAAAAAGTGAGGTGTACTTCTGTGTCTATGAAAAGAGCTATGAGCAGTACATCAAACTAGGGATTCCAATTGAGGAAGCCCCCATAAAAAACAGATTTGAAATACGGTTGAAAAATGAACGTGCTTATTATGCTGTCCGTGACCTGCTGACTTACTATGACGCTGAACGGACGGCATTTTCTATTATCAACCGTTATGTACGCTTCGTGGATAAGGAAGCAGACAAGAAACGGAGCGACTGGAAATTATCTGTCCGCTGGGCGTGGTTCATCGGGGAAAACAGAGAGCCGTTAAAGCTCACAACCAAACCCGAACCCTACACACTGGACAGAACCCTACGTTGGATTCAACGGCAGGTTGACCCGACACTCAAAATGCTGGAAACAATCACAGCGAAAACAGGCGTTGATTATCTGAAAGAAATCCGTAAATCTACGAAACTGACGGAAAAGCATTACAAGATAATCGAACAACAGACCACATCTACCGAAGATGTAATTTTGGAAAAGGAGAATTGAAAAATGCAACGATTATTATTTGACTTCCTGTTCTTCTCTTTAGGGGGAACAGTTGGCGTGATTGCCATGTGTATTTTACAGACTGGCAGACAGTCTGACAGAAAAATGATGGAACTGAAAGGAGAAAAGAAAGCATGAATTTTGGACAGAACCTTTATAACTGGTTTTTAAGCAACGCACAGAGCCTTGTGCTGATGGCGATTGTTGTTATCGGAATCTACTTGGGATTCAAGCGTGAGTTTTCCAAACTTATCGGATTCTTGGTAGTTGCCTTAGTAGCCGTTGGTCTTGTATTCAATGCGTCCGGCGTAAAAGACGTATTGTTACAATTATTCAATAAGATTATTGGAGCGTAAAGCCTATCTTTGACCGTCACGGTAACACCATTTTTAGTGACTCCTTCATACCGGCTCGCATCAAATAACTGTTTCCCACTCGTCTGCACCTGCTCCGTCTTTCCACCAAGCTCCAACCTCTCAAGCGGCGTATCCAAGCTATTCGGAAGTACCAACATCCCTGTGCCCTCTAGCTCTACCCTGTCATAATTAGGTGGCTGCGGAGTGGAGACTCCTAAAGGGCAGATCATATCCACTCCTATGATTCCTGTTCCGTCTACCATTTTAAGCATTGTACTTCTACTCCTTTTTCACTGGTTGCTGTGGGGATGATCTGGACGAGGTTACTTCCTGCGTAGTAATTTTTGTTCCTAATTACAGTTTGCGCCGTCTGCGCTGGAATCAATGCGCTTTCTTCCTTTGTCGCACTTTCTTTGAGCGCAACATACACATCACCGTCTGTAAAATTCTTCACAAGATACTCTTTCCCCTCATGCGCAAATTCCAAAACCAGTGGCTGTTCACTTGTTGTGGCCGCTCTGATAAAAGTCTCTGTTTTACCCATATTCTCACCTCACTTTCACATGTTCCGGAAATTCTTCTGCAATCAAACAGATGCCAACGAAAAAGGAATCCACCAGAGTTTTTGATTTCTCTGACAGATTCCTGTATTCTACCTCAACCTTTCCGGAAGAGATTCTGTATTCTATTTTATCATCTGTTAAATTTTCAATTGACTGGATCAGCGTCTGCGTAAGCGCCGTGACGCCAGCGCAAACAATGTCTTTTCCGGGTTCTGCATACCCTGCGTGTCCAAAGATTTCAATTCGCTCTGGTCGAATTCTCACCACAATCAAATTACATCACCTCCAAAATGAGTACAAAAATACCACCGGCCTTTTTCCTGACTGGTGGTATCTATCTTGGATTCAAATAACCATTTTCATAAAGAAAATCAATTTCTTCTACTGTGAGTTTACTGACTGGATTTTCCCAGCTGTCATCTTCTGTTTTTAAATCCGGTATCTTTATTTCTGTTGGCTTGCACCCAAGCTTTTCACATATTATTTGAGATTCCCAATACCATCGTGAAATCCACATATCATTTTCCTCCTTCCTTATATTCTGTCCTCTGCATCTTCCGGGCTTGGAACCGGCTTCGGCTGCATTACAGTGCCGGAACGTGTCCGGCTATGCTTTTTGTTCTTCCTCTAATTCATTCAGCATTTCGATAATTTCATTCCATTGCGATTCGTACTCAATACATTGCTCTGTTGTCCATCCGTCAGAGCAATCGCAATAGTAGTTGTATTTTTGTCTTTCTGCTATTTTCAGATATACTATTTTTTTCTCAAGCGGCAAGCCCTTTACAAGCTTAACGTACCAATCTCTTGTTTTTTGATTATGCTTTGCTTTTTTCAACATATTCTTCCTCTTTCTCCCCGTCCTGCCGATAGGTCAGCGTTGTATTAAAAATCTCTGTTTACCTGTACTGTCCATCCATCTTCTTTTTTAAAAATCTCTGTCCAATAACAATTTGCTACTCTTTTGTATCCGTTCTTTTGAAGTTGCTCGATGTGCCTTTCTGCTTCCTGTTCGTTCTGTGCGTTTATAATTACGTTTGCTTTCATTTTCCATTTCCTCGCTTTCTACTCCAAAAAATACTCAACTGATACACCGAAGTAATCGGCTACGCAACAGATTCTAGGTAAGCCAGATCCTTCACGGTTTCCAATCTCTTCTTACAATCCTGATAAATCTCCTTGTAATGTTTTCCCGTCAGTATTCCAGTGTCGATCACATGGAGAATGATGTTTTCCATCAGTGAAAGATTATTCAGTTGCATCACTGTTGCTTCATCACGTTTTCCAATTCCAGCCATCTTATTTGCCAGTTTTGAATAGGTCATGTAAAGCATCTCTGCGTGTGTACTCCCCTGGCCCTTTGCATATCCCACTAACTTCTGAATGGTGTCTGTCTCTGCTCTTCTGGTCAGTTTTCCGGCTTTTCTTGTTTCTACCCATGTCTGAGTTGTCTTTTCTTTGATGAACGCTTCCATCTGATTAAATGCTTTGATGTACTGCAATTTCCATTCAAGAGCTTTCTTACCAGTGAACCCCATTGCCAGAAGGGAAAAGCCATCGCGGTTCATATAAAACTTCCTGTATGACTGACCATTGTCTGCTTTGTAATGTGATTGCCTGAACATATTTTGCACTGCTGAATTTTCAGCAATGAGATTATCTATATTTTGCAACACGTTTCTGTGTTCTTTATGAAACTTCTCAGCCACCTGTAAGCTGTCACACACTGCTTCATCATTTTTTAAATATACGAGTTCTGTCATCTGACCATCCTTTCAAAGTTCAATATTTTGAACTTCTTCTTTAAAAAAATATTTAGGTATGTCTTCCTGTGCCAAATCTAGAAGTTCTACTGCTTTACAGATATCTGTCTGCTTCCACGGTCTCTCACTACTCAATTTCAAGCAAAGCGTTCTTTCCGACCATTTCATAGCTTCCGCAAACCTATACTGAGTTCCAAACTTCTCAATTATCCGACCTTTTAATTTGTCATAATTGAATGCCATATTATCCTCCTTTCGCTTTGTTCAAATATTTGAACCACTTGTATCTTAACACCCACTTGTACACTTGTCAATACAAAAGTTAATTTTTTTGAACTTTTTTGTTTTTCATATTGAACTTTTGTTAAGTGTGTGATATATTTATACTCAGAAAGGCGGTACATTTATATGAAGAAAGAAAGCACTGCTACTAGGCTAAAAAAGATTATGGAGACAAAGGGACTTAGACAAGTAGATGTTCTGAAATTAACTGCACCATACTGTGAACAATATGGGATAAAAATGAACAAATCAGATATAAGTCAATACTGTTCCGGGAAAAATGAACCTAATCAAGAAAAATTGTTCGTTTTAGGAAAAGCATTGAATGTAAGCGAGTCATGGCTGATGGGATTTGACGTACCGATGGGACGTAATGACTACGAATTTAAAGATGCGATTGGTCCTGACAACCTATCATTTAATAATGTAGAGGAATTCAAGAAAGCTTACGATCAAAGTGTGCTCAGAAAAAATAGATTAGAATATAGACTTTTAGAGAACATGAGAAAGTTGAATAATAACGGAAAGAAAAGTCTTTTGAACTATTCTGAAATATTACTTGGAAATCCGAACTTTATAGAATCCAACAATCATTTATCAGTATTAGCAGCTCATGAACGCACCGATATTAAAGTAACAGATGAAATGAGAAAACACGATAAAGACATCATGATGGATGACTCTGAATGGGAGTGATACAATGACAGTTTATGAAGAACTATTGGAAGAGGCAAATAGTAGCGGACTTATTGTCCGCGAAAAGGCTCTTTCCGGCAGTGATGGTTTAATATACAGAAATAGAATTGCGATATCCAATAGGTTGAAAACATCCGCAGAAAAGGCTTGCGTCTTAGCTGAAGAAATCGGACATCACCATACTGCTGTCGGTGATATCTTTGATCTACAAGATATTGAAAATATGAAGCAAGAACAAAAAGGAAGATTGCACGGGTATAACCGGATGATCGGATTGCGAGGCATCATATCAGCTTTTAATGCTGGATGCCAAAATAGATATGAGGTTGCAGAACATCTACATGTCACTGAAGAATATCTGCAAGAAGCTATTGACTGCTATAAAGGAAAATACGGTGAGTATATTGCTGTAGATAATTATGTTATCTATTTTATTCCTAATTTAGCGGTCATGGAAATGATATAACCGCTTCGGCGTTTATATAGAGTAAAGTGGTGTTGAGGTACAGGAGAAAAGAGGAATTTATGAAAAAGAAAATTGTAACCATGCTGTTGATTGGAACTATGGCGTTGTCCATGACAGCGTGTGGCGGAGATAAAGAGCCAGAAAAAGAGAATACTGCGAAAACAGAGGCTACGGAAAAAGAACCGGAAGTCGAAGTGACATATCAAAGCATTCTCGATGATTATACAAAGAAGATTGCTGACGCGACTCCGGGACTTGTGGAAGAATATAATAACGAAGCAGCTCCGATTGCCGGAGACTTAAATGCGCTTGCTGAATTATCAAATAGCAAGGTTGAAAAACTGGCCGAGATTTCTAATCAGGGCGTTTCCGAAATGGCTACGCTGATGCAGAAAAATGGAGACGAATATAGTGTTTACGAGGAATGGTCATTAAAGTTAACTGATGTGTATACACAGTACGCCGCACAAATCACTGATGCATATACCGCTTCTGCTGCCGGAATGAGCACAGAAGACATAATGAATTCTTTAAATTCTTTAGGGGAATAAAATAAAAACCGCCCCTGCGCCAACAGAGACGGTCTACATATCCGAAGATATGCGATTGAAATCCACGAATATTGTATCATCTTCGGAAACAGCTTGCAAGCGGAACATTTGTTCATGTGCTGGCTGTTATTTTTGTACCCAAATTTAAATACAATAACATAGGAGTGTGATACAATGTCTTATTTTATCTACGCCAGAAAATCCAGAAAAGACGCCGAACTGGAAGCGCTAGGGATTGATGTTCTGGAACGCCACATTACTACCCTGTTAGAGTTGGCAAAGACTCTCTCTCTTCCGATCGGTGCGATTTACAGGGAAGTTGTGTCTGGAGACAGTATCGATGCCCGTCCAGTCATGACGCAAGTACTATCCGAGGTGGAAGCCTGTATGTGGGATGGTGCCCTCGTAATGGACGTAGATCGTCTGGCCAGAGGTGATACGATCGATCAGGGGCGTGTGCAGCGTGCATTTTTTTATTCCAACACCCGGATTGTAACACCAAATAAAACCTACGATCCTGCAAACGAGTATGATAATGAGTACTTTGAGTTCAGTTTATTTATGAGCCGCCGGGAGTACGCCACAATCAAGCGCCGAATGCAGCGTGGCAGGGAACGTTCCAGTTCTGACGGTTATTACGTTGGCAATGTTGCCCCTTATGGATGGGAGCGCGTCATTGCGCCGGATGGAAAACACTACTCTCTCGCCCCACATCAGACAGAAGCACCCGTCCTTGATCTAATGTATGATCTGTGCGGAAATAAGCAGTACGGATACCAGAAAGCCTGTACCTATATGTCCAATATGGGGATCCTTGCAAGGAGTGGCAAACCTTTTACGCCATCTACTTTAAAAGGGATTATCTCAAATCCAGCAAACATCGGTAAAGTCCGCTGGGGGCATCGTAAGACTGTCAGGGCTGTAAAAGATGGGCGTGTAGTAAAGTCCCGTCCAAAAGCCACAGATTACATCCTCTCAGATGCGGCATGGGCGCCACGGATCAGCCCAGACTTATTTAAACGCGCGAACCAACCAAAAGGATGTTTTTCTGCTCCAGTCAGAAACGACAGACCGATACAAAATCTATTTGCAGGTCTGGTCAGATGCTCGCAATGCGGCCGGCTTATGGTCCGCAAGAAAGCGCAGACGAAAACGCCCTATGATGTGCTGATCTGCCAGTATACCGAATGTTCCACGGTCGGAATACGGATTGATGAACTGGAAGAAGCTCTTCTGGGGTGGCTGAAAGACTACATAGCCAAATATGAATTTGCTGACACTCATGAGGAAGATACTGCTGCTATTGCCGCAAAAGAATTGATCGTCACAAATTTTGAGACTGAACATCAGACGCTTTTAAAGCAGAGGGAATCCTTATTCGATTTTTTAGAGCAGGGAATTTACACAAAAGAAATTTTTATTGAGCGTTCGAATGCACTGGAGCAGCGGATCAGAGACTGCATGAATAACATCACTGCTGCCCGTGAAGATTTGCATACCACAATCGCAAGACAGGCAAACCGGAAAAATTTTGTGCCGAAGTGCAAGAATTTATTGAGTGAGTGGGACTCTCTGACTGTCTCGGAAAAGAACAGCGCCTTGAGACAGCTGATTGACAGGATTGTTCTGACTAAGACGAAGCGGAACAAGAAAAACCAGAAAAACTCTGAATTCACAATCGATGTGTACCCGAAAGTGCCGAAATAACGGTGCTTTCGGAGTATATTTATTAGTTGCATCTTCTACGAGCGTATTCCTCCGTGCCGATATCCGTAAGTGTTGCGGTCACCTCTTTATATGGCATGGTATACCGCTGAGATAAATACCGCATTGATGCAGCGAGCTCCCCGTCCGGTCCGCCAAATTGTGAAATGATCACTTTGGCAATCTGTGGGTTCGTTTGTGTAATCTTTACCGGATATTGCAATCGTTTTTCATAATTCCACATAATCAGCATCCTCCTTCCTGCCACGGCCACGGCTCATTGATCCATTTCCAGTATTCACTGCAGGATGCTGTGGCTGTATCAATCGTCAAAGGTCCGAAATTCATGGCATATTCTTTCATTGCCTGGTTGCGCATCCGGCTGTATTTTTCGAAATAAGCCAGTGCATCCGGATCCTGCGGGTGGGTATCCAGATATAATTTCACTTCATCCACCGCGAAACTGACAGCGTTGATATGATTTAATAATTCTGTTCTACATGGACGGTCTGTCATTGATTACATCCCCCTTTTCCATAAAATGGTTTGTTTAAAACAGGGAAGATTGTTCCACATTCTAATCCCTTATGAACATCATAAGTGTCTTCCCATGTCTGCCAGGGAACATATGCCATCGCGAGAGTCATATGTTCCAGTGGATCACGGGGAATGCGGCAGGAACAAGGCGACGAGACTGCTTCACCACAGGAGGAAGAAGGATTCTGTCGACGCTGCACCGGCATATTGCGATAAGGCTGCTGTTGACAGGTAAACCGTTCGTTTCTGGAATAAGACCGATTATTTTGCATAGTGTGTTCTTTCCTTTCATATAATTACAGTACATAATATGGAAAATCTGCAAAAAGGTGAATTTTGATGACAAATACAACTCTTTCCTGTACAATGGTTCTGATAAGTGAAATACGACCAAAAAGGAGTTATGTCATGAGTATTTTAAATGTAGAGCATCTCACACATGGATTTGGAGATCGCGCCATTTTTGCAGATGTATCCTTTCGCCTTCTCAAGGGAGAACATATTGGACTGGTGGGCGCAAACGGAGAAGGAAAATCCACTTTTTTAAATATTGTTACCGGAAAACTGATGCCGGATGAAGGTAAGATTGAATGGGCAAAAAATGTCCGTGTCGGATACCTTGATCAGCACACGGTCTTAGAAAAAGGAATGACGATTCGAGATGGATTAAAGTCCGCATTCTCATATTTGTTTGAACTGGAAGAACGCATGAATGCAATCTGCGATTCTCTGGGAGAGGCCTCTCCGGAAGAAATGGATACAATGATGGAGGAGTTGGGAACCATTCAGGACACTCTGACTCTGCACGATTTTTATATTATCGATGCCAAAGTTGAAGAAGTTGCAAAGGCACTTGGACTTCTGGATATCGGTCTCGAAAGAGACGTAACCGATTTAAGCGGCGGACAGCGCACCAAAGTCCTTCTGGCAAAATTACTGCTTGAAAAGCCCGATATTTTGCTTTTGGATGAGCCGACCAACTACCTGGACGAAGAACATATCGCATGGCTGAAACGGTATCTCATCGACTATGAAAATGCATTTATTTTAATTTCCCATGATATCCCGTTCTTAAACGATGTGATCAATATTATCTACCATATGGAAAATCAGGAGCTGAACCGCTATGTAGGAGATTATCATCATTTTGAAGAGGTATATGCCGTTAAAAAAGCACAGTTAGAGGCAGCCTACAGAAGGCAGCAACAGGAAATCAGCGAATTAAAAGACTTTGTAGCAAGAAATAAAGCGCGTGTTTCTACGAGAAATATGGCAATGTCCAGACAAAAGAAACTGGACAAGATGGACGTGATCGAGCTTGCAGCAGAACGTCCGAAACCGGAATTCAAATTCCGATACGGAAGAACTCCGGGAAGATATATTTTTGAGACAAAAGATCTTGTGATCGGATACGATGAACCATTGTCAAAACCACTGTCTCTTTCTATGGAAAGAGGGCAGAAAATTGCTCTGGTCGGCGCCAACGGAATCGGAAAGACGACATTGTTGAAAAGTATTCTCGGGCTGATTCCTGCGATTTCCGGCACCTGTGAACTGGGAGAAAATTTGCAGATCGGATATTTTGAACAGGAAGTCAAAGGAGATAATCGAACAACCTGTATTGAAGAAATCTGGCAGGAATTCCCTTCATTCACACAATATGAAGTACGTTCTGCTCTGGCAAAATGCGGACTTACAACAAAACACATTGAAAGCCAGGTTCGCGTCTTAAGCGGAGGAGAGCAGGCAAAAGTAAGACTCTGTAAACTGGTGAATCGCGATACCAATATCCTGCTTTTGGATGAGCCGACAAACCATCTGGATGTGGATGCAAAAGATTCCTTGAAAAAAGCACTGCTTGATTATCGTGGAAGTGTGCTTTTAATCTGCCATGAACCGGAATTTTACCAGGATGTCGTACACGCAGTATGGGATTGCAGCAAGTGGACAACAAAACAGATTTAAAAAGAAAAGGACTTGATCTTCATTGAATTTCAAGTCCTTTTCCAGATTTATCTAATCAAATCCGCAAATTCTTTCTCAAACTCCTTCCACTCTGCATCTGAAAGGTGATGCACAAAGTCTTCCTCTTTCCACTCCTCTCCAACACCAAAATAGGCATGATCGGAGCACTGTCTTCTGCACAACTTCCGATTTTGCACCTGCTACTGTATCTAAAATCTCATAAACCACTTATTTCTTTTTGCGTCTTTTCCCCAGCAACATTGTCAGTAATCCAGACGAACCTGCAAACATAGATCCGAACAAACCAATATTAGACATATCCGCTGTCTTCGGCGATTCGGACTGCTGACTTGGTTTTCCAGGCTTTGTGTCAGCCGGCTTGTTCGGCTTCTGAGGTTCCGCAGGCTTATCTGCACTCTTTTCCCTCACAGTAACTGTGATCGTCTTTATTGTGCTTGCTCCTTGACTGTCTGTTACCTTATATGTCACTTCATAGGTTCCTGCTTCCTCTTTATTCACGGTGTTCTTCAGCACTTGGATCTTATCTGTCAGATTACCGTCTTCCTTATCTGTAGCTGTTACTCCTTCCAATACGGCGAATCTGTCTCCTTCTGTCAATACTCGGTCGGATGCATTGATCACCGGCACTTCATTCAGCACTTCCTGTTTTGGATTCACAGTTACATAAATCGTCTTTGTTGTACTTGCTCCCTGACTGTCTGTTACTTTATACGTTACTTTATAGATGCCGACTTTTGTTGTATCTACTTCATTATTCAACACTTCAATACTTCCGCTGATATCTCCGTCTTCCTTATCTGTAGCTGTTACCCCTTCCAATACGTCAAATGCGTCTCCTTCTGTCAATACTCGGTCGGATGCATCGATCACCGGCACTTCATTCAGCACTTCCTGTTTTGGATTTACAGTTACATAAATCGTCTTTGTTGTACTTGCTCCCTGACTGTCTGTTACTTTATACGTTACTTTATAGATGCCGACTTTTGTTGTATCTACTTCATTATTCAACACTTCAATACTTCCGCTGATATCTCCGTCTTCCTTATCTGTAGCTGTTACCCCTTCCAATACGTCAAATGCGTCTCCTTCTGTCAATACTCGGTCGGATGCATCGATCACCGGCACTTCATTCAGCACTTCCTGTTTTGGATTCACAGTTACATAAATCGTCTTTGTTGTACTTGCTCCCTGACTGTCTGTTACTTTATACGTTACTTTATAGATACCGACTTTTGTTGTATCTACTTCATTATTCAACACTTCAATACTTCCGCTGATATCTCCGTCTTCCTTATCTGTAGCTGTTACCCCTTCCAATACATCAAATGCGTCTCCTTCTGTCAATACTCGGTCGGATGCATCGATCACCGGCACTTCATTCAGCACTTCCTGTTTTGGATTCACAGTTACATAAATCGTCTTTGTTGTACTTGCTCCCTGACTGTCTGTTACTTTATACGTTACTTTATAGATACCGACTTTTGTTGTATCTACTTCATTATTCAACACTTCAATACTTCCGCTGATATCTCCGTCTTCCTTATCTGTAGCTGTTACCCCTTCCAATACATCAAATGCGTCTCCTTCTGTCAATACTCGGTCGGATGCATCGATCACCGGCACTTCATTCAGCACTTCCTGTTTTGGATTTACAGTTACATAAATCGTCTTTGTTGTACTTGCTCCCTGACTGTCTGTTACTTTATACGTCACTTCATAGATACCAACTTTTGTTGTATCCACTTCATTATTCAACACTTCAATACTTCCACTGATATCTCCATCTTCCTCATCTGTAGCTGTCACCCCCTCCAAAGGATCGAAAGTATCTCCAACTGTTAACTCCTTATCCTCTACATTAATAACCGGCGGTGTATTTTTCTTTTCTTCAAATACCGGATATAATGTAATATTTTTTTCTACTTTACTGTCTTTTGTAAAAAGCTCCCCGCTGCCATCCTCTTTTTCTGACCAGCCTTTAAACACCTTTCCTTCCGGAATCGTTACTTCCGGCAGTCTTGCCTCTCCAATCTTCTCACCCTCTGGCACAAATGCAAACGATTCCTTTGAATCTACCATATATTTTACAAGACAATGTCCTGTTGCATTGATATTCCAATTTCTAAATATTGGGTTGATATCTTCTTTTACAAAGACGGACGTATTCGTAACTTTTTCTCCATAATAACTGCTGATACCAGCTCCCGGAACCGTCACTGCTGCATTTTTCTCCTTCAGCTCATCTGTATCCCCAAACGGAGTGTGCCCTGTAATAGTCGGCATCTCTGGTGCTGTTTCTGACAAAAATGTTACAGAAGCTCTTTCCTTGATCGGTGTTGCATTACGCCCGATGGATCTTAATGATTCTGGGAAAACAAGCTCTTCAAACGAACACTCTTTAAATGCATTTTCCCCTAATTCCACAATACCGCTCAAATCAACTGATGTAAAATTTGCTCCACCGCTGTCAAAAGCACTGTTTCCGATGATCTGAGCATTCGGCAAACTCAAAGTTTTCATTCTTACCGTGAACTTCGCCCCATTAAATGCATGGTTTGCAATCTTTGTAACACTTGAAATTTCAAACACTTCCAAGCCCTGAGAGCTTCTGTTCCCTGCATTCAGAAAACAAAAGCTTCCCAGTTCCTTCACTCCCGAAAGCCTCACTTCTTCCAGATTATTCAGCCCTGAAAATGCGTATGCCGGCAATGCTTTTGTTTCTTCTCCTGTCTCTGTATACATTTTTGTATGTTCTAAATCAACTGTCAATCTTTTCAGATTTCGAAATTTGACGTTGTGATCAGTTACACCACCCAGCCAGACAAGATCCTTGTATTCCAGATTTCCGTTTGTAATGCTCAGACTCTCTACATTCTTTGGCGTGATACTATTTTTATCTACGATCTCCTGTATGCTTTTCCCTGTATATGACTGATCATCAATCGTTACACCAATCTCCAATTTATCCTCCGGAACATCATTGACCGCATACGTTGTGATTTCCAGAGCATTTGCATACTGGTTCTCCGGCTCCTGCCCGGAACCTGACGAATAGCTTTCTCTGACAACAATTTTGACCTTTAACGCCTCTACCGGGTCAAACTCAAAAGTCGCTGCACGATTGGTGCCTGTTCCAGTAGATGGACTATATGTAATATTCTCAAAAGACCCTGCTTTTTTCCATCCCGTATCACTGGCCGGATCTGCTCCCGGATCTGTTGTATAATAAACATCTATATTCTTAAAAACACCGTTTCCCACACCATTTTGAGCCGGTTTTCCCAGATAATCGATTCTTCCGATCTTGGTCACCTGATCCAGACTGTAACTGATCCAATGCGGCATTTTTTTCTGTCCATCCTGGCTCCAGAGTGTATGCCACACTGTTGACTCATTACCGTCAAACGCATGCTGAGCACGCCCGTTGTTTTGCCCTTCCCCTGTAAGTTCTTCGCTGTCCGCCACCGGATTCTTCACAGACACTTTTGTATACTTTTCTTCTTGTTCCGACGTCACGGCTTCCTGCATATTCTCCTGTGCCAGTACCACCGCTGGAAATCCTGTGAGAGCAGTCGTTGTCCCAATCATAAGTGCCGAACTGACTGCCACGATTTTTTTTGTTTTCATTGTGTTCTCTCCTTCATTATTTTATTAGATTTGGCACAAAAAAAGCGCACAGATCCTCCTTGTCACAGAGTAATCGGTGCGCTTTTTCTATCAGAGATTGCACATGAAAAGAGCCGACATTTCCCATTTGTCGGTCGCAAACACAGCTGTACATAAACATGGCTGTCATCCCCCTTTCAAATCTCTCAATGCTTTTACCTATGTGCTTGATTATACTAAAAAAAACTCCTTTTTTCAAGATTTTTCGGAAAATAATATCTGCAGTAATTCCTGATGCGGATGTTCTGAATCTGCCTGAAACACATCCACACAATTCAATGCCGCTCCCCCATCAAAAAAGGCCGGAAATAAAAATCCACATTCTGGTTTTCCCGGTTCATAATCTCCTGTAACCGGAGAGATCACGCAGATCAGATACTCAAACATCTGCTCAGATTCTCCCAGTCGTTCCTTATCCTTCGCCTTTGCAGGAATGTCATACCGGTCATGAAACAAATACACAGCATACTCCTGTTCTGTCTGATACACTTCTGTCACTTTCTCGTAAAACACATCCAACAGTGCATCGTTTTTTAACCCACAGTCCCGGATTCCCATTAGCAGCTGACGCATACCTCCCTGTTCAGATTCTGGAAATACATAGCGTTTCAGATTCTGATTGGTCTGTGCAAATGGAACCGTTTTCGCAAGCTCCAGATTTTTCTCACGTTCTGCAGGAGATAGTTTCAGAAAATTCACGTTAAATGTTCCGTCAATAAAACCTTCTGCGTCTGCATAGCATCCTGCGATTCTGGTCATGGAAGTTCGTTTTACTGTCATACGTCTTGTCAAAGCAAGTATTTCTTCTCGATTGATACTCATTGTTTTTCCATTCATTTTTTTCTTTTCCCTTTTCTATGGTTTTCGATAATATATCATCCGTTTCGAACAATCAGTATTCCTCTGTATATACTTCATATCTGTTTCGTCCTTTTTCTTTTGCGCGATACAACGCAATATCTGCCTTATCAATCAGACTATAAATATCCTGCCCTGCATATTCTGTATTATAAATCCCCATGCTGACAGTCAGTTTGTCTGATATATCTGAGTATTTATGCTCTATACTTTTTTCTGAAAGCTTCTTTTGAATCTCATCTGCTGTTCTCAAAGCAGCATCAGGCCTGATCCCGGAAATGAACATCACCATTTCCTCGCCTCCGTATCGAATAACCGTATCATTTTTTCTTACACTGTTTCTCAGTATATCGGCAACCTCATTTATCGCAGAATCTCCTTGAACATGTCCGTAATGATCGTTATACTTTTTAAAATAGTCAATATCAATAATAAAAACAGAAGTCGGTTTTTCCCATAATTTTTTCTGTTTTTCTCCAAATAGTACGTTAAATATTTTCTGTTAAACAAGCCAGTCATAGAATCTGTAAAGCTCATTTTTCTTGATTTCATCCCGGATCTGACAGTCCAGACCACGATGACGAGCAACCCTAAGATCACCGTAATATTCACCAGCAGAGCCACTTGATATTGTCCCTCTTTTTTTGCCAGCAGCTGATATTGATACACCTCTCGAATCGAAGAAACATAAGTCTTGCTAAAGTTCTTATTATTTTTGATTATCTGATCACTGTACAAGGTACTATATTTTTTATAGTTCTCAAAATCATTTCTTTCCTGGTAAATTTTACACATTTGCTGATAAATAACTTCTTCAAGACCAAGTTCTTCTTCCGCAGACTGACTTAAGAGCTGTTCATACAACGACAGTGCTTCTTCATACCTGGTTTGCGCCATATATAATTCCGCATACGTCAAATTGACATATACATCTTTTTTGCTTGAAAATTCTTCGTCATCATTTTCAAGCAGCGCTGCTGCATTCTCAAGATATTCTTCTGCTTTTTCAAACTGCTCATTGTGAATCTCAGCTTTTGCCAAGATGTCATTTTTCAAAATTTCAATATCATCTCTGGCATACGCCTCAAGATTTGGAATCCACTCGTCTAACTGCTGCAGCCAGACAATCGCTTTCTCATATTGTCCAAGCTTAATGTAAGCATGAGCCCCATTGATAACAGAAAGGCTCTTATCAGAAGCTTCCCTGTTTTTATCATCCAGAGTAACTTTTATTGCATCTTTGTAATAGGAAATTGCATTTTCATATTCTTCCAGCATAAAATTAATATCGCCAATGCAAGTCAAAAATTTGCACTTATAATAATTATCATCCGGAATATCTGATGTTGTATCAATGATATAAATACCATCAAAATAATGCATCAACGCTTCGGAGTACCTTTCATTCAAACTGTATAATTGACCTATGTTTCCGTTTAACTGAACTTTTACTTTATTACTCAGACCTCTTGTGTTGTTTAGATAATCGGTCAAAAGCTCCGTGCTCTCCCCAATGTGCGCAGCATTGTTATATAAAAATGCTGCGATTTCCCTATGTAAAAACATATCATTTTTATACGCTTTATCCTGTGCCATATAGGTCAAAGCCATTTTACTGTTTTGAATTAAGTCCTCAGTCTCTCCCATTTCTTCCAGGGCGTAATTCCAAAAAATATAAGTATATATTTTTAAAAATGAATCGTCCGTATCTGTCATACTTTTTGCCGCCAATTTGAAATTTTCAATTGCCATCTCATATTCTGCGTCCTGGTAATCTAAATATCCTTTTATAAAGTAATATGACACATCTTGTCCTTCTTCTGACAAATAAGATTCCAGCTTTTCTCTGTTTTTTCCAGAAACACTGCCCTTTTTAATGTCCTCCTCTATACAGGAAACTGCCGCCGACTCCCTGGATGATTTTAAACGTAGATAGGAAAAAGTAACTATACCAATGATTATAAAAATAGATATAAAAATTATTGCAAAAGTTGCTTTTTTCTTTCTAATTTTCAATGTCTCACCTCTTACTAATTTCCATTCCGGCAACAATTTTCTCCACTACCTCCAGACACAGATCTGCTGCCGCATCCATTGTCTCCTGAAATTCTTCAAAACCGCCTTCAATTCCGTCACTCACACATTTTACCAACATGCATGGCACCTGATTTCGATTACAGGTAAGCACGATTCCCGCAGCCTCCATTTCACAGATATCCGCACTAAACATTTCATGCACTCTTATTTTCTGCTCGGGATCTGCAATAAATTTGTCTCCCGAAGCACAGACTACAGGCACTAATTCCGGATGAATCTTTCTGGCTGTATCACTTAACACTTTCGTCGTTGGAAGAAAGATATCGGGATACTGCGAATATCGTCCCACTTCTGTATGGTCTGCCGCACTTGTGTCAAAATCATAGTGAACAACTTTCTCCACAATACAGACTTTTGTTTTGGACATCTCTTCCGTAAGACCACCCACTACACCAAAATTCATCACGATATCTACGTGATATTCACTGATCAGAAACTGCGTTCCGGATGCTGCCGCAATTTCTCCCGGTCCACAATTCACAATAACCATCCGATATTGGTCCGTCTCATATTCCAGCACCTGATACCCTGCTGTCTCTTTTCTCTTAACCAGTTTTGCTCCATAACGCTTCAGTACTGACTGTAGCTCAACAGCAACGATCATGCCGATTGTTTTCATAGACTCTCTCCCTCATAAATAACTTCTGTAATTCCATTATAACTTCTGCACACTCACGCAGATCTCCAGTACGTTCTCTCTGTAATCCGCTGTGATGGTTCCGCCCATTTTCTCCATCAGTGCCTTTGCAATAGATAATCCAAGGCCTGTTGATTTTCTGGCCGTATTCACGGTATAAAAACGATCAAATAATCGTTCTGCCTGTACTTCTGACAAACCTGATGCATGGTTGGAAATCCGGATATCACCGTCTTCCGACAATACAATTTTCAGATCGCCGTCACTGTACTTCACCGCATTACTGAGAATATTGCCAAGAACACGGGACAGAGCATTTTCATTTACTCTCCCCGTGATCTGTTGATCCGGAATCGAAATCTCCGGAACAATATGATTCTGCTTTAAAACGGAGTAATACGCGGATATGCTGCTTTCCAAAATCCCATTTAACGGTAAGACTTGAAGCGTCATCTCTTCCGCTTCTGATATCACAATTGTATAACGAAACAATTCTTCCGTCAATTGTTTGAGTGCCTGTGCCCGGTTTTCAATCGCATCCAGATAACGCTTTATATGCTCCGGACATTCTTCTTTTTTGAGCAGGTTCAAATAACCATAAATCGCAGTCAATGGCGTCCGCAGATCATGAGAGATATTGGTAACCGCTTCTTTTAGTTCCAGGTTTCCCTGTTCATAGCATCGTCTTTTCTCATAAAATGTTTCCAACTGCAGATTGATTGCAGAAGCCAGCGCACACATCTCCCTGTCACGGCTGGAAATCCGGATTATGGTGTTTGTATTGGTCTTCAATAATTTCTGAAAATCTTTCCGGATTTCTTTTGCTGATTTTCGCAACAGATACACCTTGATCTGCAGCACAATATTATACAAAACCAGAATTCCTGCTCCACACCATACTCCAACTTCCATTTCCACTCACTTCTCCTATTTGATATCCTTCCGATTAAATAGATACAATCCTGCCAGGCTCGTTCCGAAAATGATCAAAATCGAATATCCCATCATTTTTCCGAGATTCAGAACTCCCTGATTAAAAATCTGTACGGCCTGCCCTGCCGGCAGAAAATCCAGGATATTTTGATAAACCGTACGGCTTATTCCCGTCAGATAAGCAGGATTTTTTACTGTTTCCATAACGGTTTCTCCATTTGCGATTACCGCCTGTGTGATCATCTCCGGCTGAGACAATTTCGAAAAAATAATCCCCGCAAACACCATCATAAAAACTGCCGCCAGAATGCAGACTACCGCAGAGGTTGTCTTACTGGAGCTTAGCATGGAGATCATATGAAAGATCGAAACATAAGAAAGCACCAGCAAAATTCCTGCCACACAGGTCTGCAGCATTGTCAAAGCCGGCATCTCTATCACGCCGAACATGGGAATGCCTGCCGCCAACCCTGCCGTATAAGCCAACAACACGCTGCACGTCCCAACCAGAAAGCTGATCCACAGATTCAATCCATATACTGCATTTCTTGAAGAACCGCTGATCAGTTTATTTCTCAATGTTCCATCGTGATATTCTGTTCCAACATATAAACTGACAAATACCGAAAGCAAAACTCCCATCACCAGAAAAAAATGAAATAGAAACGGATCCAGTAGATAATTTGCCCCACTTTCTTTCATCTGCATATATTGCGAAAGCATCAGGCAGACACTATAGATGGGAGGAATGATAACACAGGCATATGCGCCCTTATTTTTGCGAAGCCGATAGAGTCCCGCACGAAATAATTTATTCATGCTTGCCACCTCCCACTAAGTTGAGATAATAGCTTTCCAGACTTTCCTCGTATTCCTGCACGGAAAACATCCTGCAATTCTGTTCTGCCAACTCCAACGCAACATCGGAAACTACCAGTTCCCCATAAACATTTGCCTGCGTATCTGACAAGATCTCATATTCAAGACCTCTTTTATCCAGAATATGAGCGAGTACAGCAGTATCCGTCACTTGCAGTTTCACACACTTCCTACAGGTATTTTCCAGCTCTTCTGCCGTAATCTCTTTCACTATAGTTCCCTTGTCAATAAATCCATAATGAGTAGCAAGTCTTGACAATTCATCCAAAATATGACTTGAAATCAGCACCGTGATCTGTCTTTCCCGGTTCAGCTTTAATATCAGTTCCCTCATCTCTACGATCCCCTGTGGATCCAGACCATTGGTTGGCTCATCCAACACAAGCAGATCTGGTTTTCCTGCCAGCGCAATCGCAATTCCCAGTCTCTGACGCATTCCGAGAGAAAAATCTTTTGCCTTTTTCTTCCCTGCATCTTCCAGCCCCACCAGTTTCAAAGTCTGAGGGATCCCTTCAAAAGACGGCAAGCCCAAAACATAATACTGCTCTTTCATGTTTTCTTCCGCCGTCATATCCAGATAAATCGACGGGGTCTCCACAACTGCGCCGATTCTTCTCTGCGCTTCCAAAATTTTCTTGTCCGTATTTTCGCTTCCATATAACCTGTAACTTCCGGATGTCGGTCTTTGCAGTCCGCAGATCAGACGGATCAATGTAGTTTTCCCCGCCCCGTTCTTTCCTACAAATCCATAAATTGCACCTCTCGGGACATGCATAGAACACTGGTTCAGTGCCTTAAAGTGCCCGTAGTTTTTGCATAAATGATCGGTGGTTAATACATACTCCATAACAATTTGGCCTCCTTACCTTTTCTTTCCAACATATTCTATCTGTAAAGTGTTAAGAAAGCTGTTAAGAAAAGTGCAAAGAAACTGTAAATATTTCTCACTCTGCCATCTTAAAACCGATTCCCCATACTGCTTCTATATAATCTTTCCCCGAGATTTCCCGCAGCTTCTTTCTCAGATTACTGATGTGAACCCGCAGTGAACTTTCCATACAATCCGGTGTTTCTTCGCTGACACGGTCAAGCAGCACAGTCTTTGTGATCACCTGTTTTGGATGCTCCAGCAAAATTTTCAAGATGGCAAATTCTGTCTTTGTCAGTTTTACCTCATGTTCCCCAACCCATGCTTCATGCGTGACCATATTCACTGTAATTTCTCTATACATCAGTTTTTCCGAAGAATCTGATCTTGTACTTTTCCTGAGCTGCACAACAATCCTTGCCAGCAATTCTTCAATTTCAAACGGTTTTGTAATGTAATCCTCCGCGCCATTCAGCAAAAGAGCAACCTTATCTTTCACTTCAACCTTTGCGCTCATCACAATCACCGGAATTTTTTCAATCTGCGACAGCACTTCCTCTCCTGTAAGCCCCGGCAGCATCAAATCCAATAAAATCAGATCCGGCTTTTCGTTTGCCAGAAACAGTAATGCCTCTGTCCCGGAATAGGCATGGGAGACCTGATATCCCTCCTGTATCAGAACCTCTTCCAGCATTTCATTGATATGAATATCGTCATCTATGATTAAAATATGGCTCATAGAAAGCTCCTTCCTGATTTCAATTTTCTTATTCGGAATTTATAAAATTTTTGCCATATAATACTCGTCCACAACTTCTCCTTTTACCAACATTGATTTTGCTCTTATTCCTTCTACTTTAAAATCACTTTTTTCATATAATTTTCTTGCTGCTTCATTATGACATTCCACAGTAAGCTCCAGCCGAATGACAGAATTTTCCTTCGCCCATTTTTCCAGATTTTCAAAAAAAGTCGTGCCGATCCCTTTCCCCTGATACTCTTTCAATACACCCACAACAATATATGCAGTATGAAAATTTCGATGAAACTCTCCCCTCTCTGCCCGGAGATACCCCACTATTTTATTGTCTGCCTTTGCAATTTGTAAAAAGTCATTTCCATGTATCACGTTATGATAGATATCCGTTTCTAATTCTTGAATATCCATATGCTGCTTTCTTTCATTTGGTTCATACATCATAAAATTCGTTTCTGCATCAAGAGCATTTAACAAACTCCAGAAATGTTCCATTTCTTCGATTTCTATCTTTTTATAAATCACCTATATCCCCCTTATCACTTTAGAACCGTTTTCGGCTCCTTTGTAGCTTCCGGATTTAAATCATATCTTCAAAATTGTTTTCTATTTCATAAATTCCTTTATATGGACATTCAATATAATATTTCCCGTTCTCTTCATAATAAAACATGGTTGTCATTCCACCATTATTTTCAATATTTATCGTTCCATATTCTTCTGCTGACGGATAATCTTGAATCGATTGTTTCTCCGTTCGTTTTCCAGTCGCAATCTCTGATAATATCTTCTGGATGCTTTCTGAATCATCATATATTTTTTGAATACTGTTCGTGAAATCAATACAAATAGAGTCAACATTCTCCGCTTTTGGAAGAATCGGTGAGCGATTATCCTCTGCACATCCAAAACACAGACATAAACAAATTCCCAATACAACAAATAACTTCTTCATTCTACTTCTCCATATGTAAATTAAGCCCCTTGCCTTTTTCAGACAAGAGACCTAAAAACTTCTTCACAGTCTATCATTTCCTCGCTGCAATCAAATACCGATGAATCGTCCCTTCAATTTTCCCTTGATTCTCAATTATCCTTTGCATTTTCAGCAACTGCTCAAAGCATTTATCAACTGAAAAACCAGGAAACTCCCATTCAATAATATGTGCAAACCATACAAACGCACCAATATCATAAAATTTAATTGGTCGATACGCTTCCTCTGCAGCAAGAATATGAAATCCTGCATCGACAAACGCATTTCTCTGCTCTTCCAGATTTAAATGAGGAAACGGACTTTCCACTTCAGGCAGAACCATTTCCACTAAATCTCTATCGTTATCGCCGCCAACCTGTTGTGTAACAAAGATTCCACCCTTTTTTAATAATCGATACAATTCCCTGGCATCAAAATTTCCATGCCTGTTTATAATCATATCAAATGTCTCATTATCATACGGAATCCTTGAAGGTGTATTACACTCTTTAAAATCAATTCCTAAAGGCAGCAACTTCTCCTGACACAATCGCACATTCGGCTCGAATCCTTCTGTCGCTGCTGTTCTGGCAAACGGATGATTCAGAGACAATAAAAATTCACCCCCGCCCGTATCATAATCCAACACTTTGGCCGTATCCGTTAAATACTGTCTCACGATCTTCTCATAATCCCACGGCAAATCATTCTCTTCCTCATACCTCCCATGGATATGCGAAAAATCCCAACCTTTGATATATGCCGTCTTCTCTTCCTTTTTCCAAATTGATTTTAATTCTGCTCTATTCATTTTAACTGCTTCCTTTCAAATTTTCTATAAATAAAATGATTTGATCGGTGCAGCCCTGCCAGCATATGTTTTTACTTTTATTTTAACCTCGATACAATCTGCTGCCAGTTTTAAAACTGCACCGAGTAATTAATTCGTTTCATTCTCTCTAACCTCCGTATTTTCAATTTACAATAGCTCCTTTAGTTTGTCAAGAAACGCTTCTTCACCCCAGGTATTGATCTTGAAAAGCATTGCCTGACTGCCGCCTGCAGCAATCGCAGAAAGTTGAATCGGTCCGCTTCCATTCTGAAAAAGAGTTACATTCAGGCTCACCCGATTATCTCCAACATAACTATATCGTTCGAAAACACGAACACTGCATCTGGCAGTTCCACTTTCAAAGTCACTGAACTCTTCCAATGATGCTGACATACTACTGTTCTGTATGCCATTTTCAATTTTACGAAGTAATTCATAAAAATCTCCACTTACTGTCTGTTCTAATTTTGCCATCTTCGTTCTCCTTCTCTTTTAAAGTCACAGTCTGTAAATAGCCGATAAAAACTTTACGCGCATCTTCCACCGCCCATAGCAAAGGAGTCTCGCATATACCTGCTTTATACAGGAATTGTTTCGCTGCTTCCATGGAAAACGGCGGTTCAAGATACTCCATGACCTCGGAATCCGAGGGCACATGATACAGTGGAAACAAATCCTCTGTTGTCATTTTTCGGATTGTCAGTTTTTCTGTTTTCAAGAACACGGCCGCCTCACCTCTCCATACATTTAACCGCACCTACATATCTTCCAGTTTCTTAGAAATCACAAAATGAAGAATCAATGCCGCTGCAACGACACAAAGACAAAGTATCGTACACCACATCGGCACGCTCATATCCAGTTGAACCCGCAAAAGAAGTGTAATTGCCAAAAACACCGCACCTACAGTCTGTATAAAACTCAATATCTTCTTTTGAAATTCTTGTAATTTTCTTCTGTTCTTTATTTTTTCTAATTTCCAGATTCCATAATTAATCTGAATATCCTGCGCCGCTTCATCCGATATCAGTTCATCCATACTTACCTTCAATTCAAACGTGTGGAA